>CAZGYW010000052.1:0-9997 GCA_964530495.1 uncultured Anaerolineae bacterium | reverse complement strand
TCTTCTCGTCAATGAACAACTCGGTGAAGATTGGCGCGTAACTGCCCCAGAACACCGCCACCGTAATCGCCACAAACAGCAAGTTATTGAGGATGAACACCGATTCGCGGCTCAGCCAGCTATGCAGCTGGTGCTCCGCGGCCAGTTCGCCGCGCTGCCAGCGGTACAGCCACAGGCCGACGCTGATCAGGACGCTCACCACCAGGAAGGCGAACATCGGCGGGCCGATGGGCGACTGGGCGAAAGCATGCACGCTGCTCACGATTCCGCTGCGCGTGCTGAACGTGCCCAGGATCACCAGCAGGAAAGTGATGATGATCAGGGCCATGTTCCACACCTTGAGCATGCCCTGCTTCTCCTGAATCATCACGCTGTGCAGGAAAGCGGTGCCCGTGAGCCACGGCAGCAGGGCGGCGTTTTCCACCGGGTCCCAGCCCCAGTAACCGCCCCAGCCCAGCACATCATAGGCCCACCGCCCGCCCAGGATCAGGCCCAGGCTCAGGAACAGCCAGGCCACCAGCACCCAGCGCCGGGTGGCCCG
The DNA here is from genome assembly GCA_964530495.1 of uncultured Anaerolineae bacterium. Lineage (GTDB taxonomy): Bacteria > Chloroflexota > Anaerolineae > Aggregatilineales > Ch27 > CAZGYW01. The sequence goes on along the minus strand of CAZGYW010000052.1, from coordinate 9,456 downwards.
AATCCAGTGGGTGCTGAGTTCCCCGGAGGCCAGAGCGGACATCGCAAAAGCCCACGGGATCACCATGCCCACATAGCCCAGGTACAGCATCGGGGGATGGATGATCATACCGGGGTGACGCAGCAGCGGGTTAAGGCCGCGCCCGTCCTGCGGGATGGCCGGGAACGTCCCGGCCGGCTGGAAGAGCGCCGTGATCACCTGCCCGGACGAATCCTGCCACAGGCGCAGAAACGGGCTTTCAATGACCACGTTCAGAATCAGGAAGAATCCGAGCGTCGCCATGCTGAACGTGATGAAGTACGGCATCAGCCGGCGCTCGCTGCGCCAGTTCAGCACCAGCGCCGCCACGGCAAAGGTACTCATCACCCACGACCAGAAGAGCAGCGATCCCGCCTGCCCGCCCCACAGCGCCGAGATCTTCAGCAGGAGGTCGGATGACCGTTCGGTGGTGGACCACACGTACTCGATCTGAAAATCGCCGTTGATCTGGCTGATGATCAGCACGAGCGAAGCCGCGGTCAGCAGAGGCCAGGTGAGGAGCGCGGCGTTGCGGGCACTGTACAGCCAGCGATCGCTGCGCCGCTGCGCCCCGTAAAGGGACGCCAGGGCGGCATACCAGGCCGCTACCAGGGCTACCGCGGTAATGACAAAGCCCAGTTCTGCGAGCATAAGGTCTCCTTACACAGGTGCGACGATGAGGTCGGGCGGTCCGACGCGGCACGATGACAAACAAACAGCAGACGAGTTACCCACGAACGCCGTCTGCTGTTTGCACGGTTCAGCAACTACCAGGCAGGGCGCTACCTGCCACTCTGGCATCCAATGGGCTAGTTGACGTTCGCTTCTACCTGTTCCGGCACCGCTTCTTCGTAGCGGGTCGGGCACTTCAACAGCAATTCGTCTGCGTGGAACGTCCCGTCCGGGGCCAGTTGCCCGGTCAGGATGGCCTGCGCCTCGTTCTGCAGCAGGTCTGGCATCGGCTCGTTTTCCACCACGACGGTGAGCCGCGCTGCCTCCGGATCCAGAACCGCCTGGTGCAGCGTGAGCGCCAGGTCATCGGTTTGTTCCGGAATGTGCACGATGGTGAAGCCGATGGTCAGCGTGCTGGACTCGTAAGTGATGGTCTCGCCGATGACGGCGCCGGAGATGCGCACCGTCTTGCCCACCAGCTCAGGGCGCGAGAGCAATTCATCCACGGTGATGAAGTACTGCGCGTTGTTCAGCGTCCCATTCAGGATCAGGAATCCGATTGCGACGAGGATGATCACGCCACCGATGAGAAAACGGGAGCGTTGGCCGCTGCCGGTGGCAGCGGGGGTTGTTGCGGTCTTTTCCCAGGTCGTTGAAGGCTGTGCCACGTCTGGTCACCCCCAGCACTATGCGTAGTGAAACGAATGTAGGTCAAAGATACCCGGTAATTGTGAGAATCAGGTGAGAAAACAGTAAGTCAGCCGCCCTTACTGGGCCTCATCGCGGTTCGTCGTGAGAGAAAAACCGGCTACCAGCGCGACTGATCCCAGCCCGATCAGCAGCAGGGCCATCGCTGCCCCCCTGGGCCCCTGCTCCGCCGCCGCGACCATCTCCGGCACGCGCTCCCAGGTGCGCACATACTCCAGCACGCTGTTCAGTTCCGCTTCCGTCAGCGGCCCGCCGTAGATTTCCGCGAAGGGTGGCATCGCCGACCCCGCCACGCCCCGCCGGGCCAGCGCCAGCACGTCCGCATGCTCGCCAATCGCCGGGAAATTCGGCAGGTCGCGGCCCTCGCCCTGCGCCCCATGGCAGCCCGCGCAGTTCGTCAGGTAGACCTCCGCGCCGGCCGCCGCTGTGCCCGCCAGTCCTTCCGGAATCACCACCGCCGGGAGCAGATCGGCCACCCCGCCATGCCAGACTTCCGCATAGGCGCGCAGGTCACTGATGTCTTCGGCGCTCAGTGGCCCGCCGGCCTCGGCGCCGTACCCGATCATGTAGGTGTCTGGCACGCCGCGCGCGACCACATCCTCGAAGGTCGTATCGTAGACAATCGCGGCGCCAAAGGCCTCATGATCCGCGCGGCCCGCGCCGGTTGAGTCGTGACAGGCCAGGCAGTATTCGGCATACAGCGCCGCACCGTGTTCCGGATCACCGTCACCATGCGCCAGCGCCGCCATCCCGCCCCACACCACCGCCAGCGTCAGCACCCCCAGGAGCAACACGCGTCTAGCCATCTCAACCCTCCCTTTGCGGAGTGAACTCAGCCCATACCAGGATGAGGCCAGCCGATCCCGGCAGCCCGGTTCCCGCGCCAGCGAAACACCACCCGCCGGGCCGCCGGATGATGCCCTGTATTGTGCCAGCATCCCGGCAAAATTGCCATCGGCTGTGCTCATTCAGAGGCAAAACAACGCTCACCGCAGAGCACGCAGAGGGAAACATGCAAGAACGCAGGGACCCCTTCTTGAGAGTACGCCTCGGCGTCCTTTGCTTTTTCCTTTGCGATCTTTGCGGTTGGCTTTTAGCGGTTAACCTTCCGCCGCCGGGGGCTTTACGGTTGGCTTCCGGCGGTAAAAGAAAAACTCCCCCCACCGGGCTGGTGGAGGGAGTGCCATTCGTGCTGTGTGCTGCGCCAGCGGCTTACTGCTGGGCCTGCAGGTATGCCACCAGGTCGGCCAGGTCCTGCAGGTCGATCCGGTCGCTGTAGTTCTGCTGCATGGTGCTGATCCCGCCCACGCTGTAGATCTTACCCTGCTCGTTCGGAACGAGGTAAGCGTTCGGCAGGACGATGCTCTCCACCAGGTACTGCTCCGGCGTGTAACCCGCCAGTTCCGGCGCGGTTGCGACGCGCTCCTGAACGCGACTGTACGAGCCTTCCGTGTTCGGCGCGATCACACCACCCATGTGGCAGCTTGAGCAGCCCAGCTCGTTAGAGCTGTACAGCACTTCGCCGCGCATCGGATCGCCGGCCGGCAGTTCCGCCGCAGTCACATTCACACCCACCGGTTGGCCGGACGCCATGATCTGAAGGTCGCCTTCCTCCCGGATGCCGGGCAGGATGAAGTCCTGCACGACCTCGGGCGGGTTCGCCTCATCCAGCGCCGCGCTTTCCCAGTTCATCACAAAGCGGGTCACATCCTGAACCTGGTCGCCACGCAGCGGGCCGCCATATTCCTGGCCCCAGGTCGGCATCGCTTCCGGCCAGTACGAGCCACTGCTCGGCCGCCCGGCCGAGACTGCGTTTTCCACGTAGTCATACAGGCCGCCGGCCCAGTTCATCTCGTCCAGGCGCTCACCGTTGAACAACCGGGGGTTGTTCAGGGCCGGGGCGCGCCCGCTGCCCTGCCCGTAGCGGCCATGGCAGCTCGAGCAGTTCGCCTCGTACAGCGTCGCGCCGCGCTCAACCGACCGCCCGGCATACTGCGCGGTGAATTCCGCCATGCGGGCCTCTTCGTTCAGCGCCACCCATCCCACCATCAGCAGGAGGCCAAAGAAAAACGCCGTTCCCAGAATGACCTTGTTGTCAATGCTCATTGTGGCTGCCTCCCCTGTTAGTGGCCGCCGCCATAGTATCCGGACGCCGCGTTAACATACACCGCTTTGCCCGAATTGGAGCGAATAGGAACGCCGTTATCATCAGTCTGAACCACGATATTGCCTGCCGCATCACGCAGGAAACCATTTCCGGCCGGATCAACTGCAGGCGTGTCCCATTCGATGTAGATTTCCACACGCCGCAGGTTGGCCTGCGCATCCTCGATCATCAGCGTCCCCCAGGCGTTCGGCAGGTCGTGCCCGAGTTCCTCCAGCAGGTGGACGTACTCATCCATCACGGCCAGCAATTGCGGGGCATCCTGCGGGACAGGCGCGACTGTGAAGCGCGTCATATCCCGGCCCTCCGCCTCAAACCGGGCGGTCAGGCTGGCCGCGGCCGCCGGATCCGCCAGCGCCGCGGTGTGATACGTGCCGGGCACCAGCTGGTCGAACGGGATCGAGCGCACCGGGCCGACGCCCTCCATCGGCGCCAGCTGCTGCGCGATCTCCTGGTCGCCGGAGGTATCCACCCCGTATTCCGGGGAGCCCATCCAGCTCAGGATCACGAAGCCGGCCACGGCCAGCATCGCCAGGGACAGGCCCAGGCGGCGGTGCGCGTAGCGGCGGCTCTTGCCCACGTCGATGTACGGGTAGGCAATCAGGAAGAGGAAGAGCAGCGTGGGAATGACCAGGCCGAAGAAGACCTTGTCGCCCAGCTTGAGCAGACCCTGCAACCACAGGAAATACCAGGGCGCCGTCGTGTGCAGCGGGGTCACCTGCGGGTCAGCGTGACTTTCCAGCGGAGCGTGGTAGAACCACACCGTCAGCACCACGAGGATAAGCGTCACCATGCCAATCCACAGGATTTCGTTGGTGGCGACATCCGGCAGGAAGTACTTGCGGTTTTCCAGCGGCACGCGCTTGGCGGAGTCCTTGCCGACTTCCTCATGGCCCGGCGGCAGGCTGTGACCGTGCAGCACTACCTTGTAGTAGTGCACGCCCAGAAAGATGAGCGTCACGACCGGCAGCGCGAACACATGCAGCAGGTAGAAGCGCAGCAGACCGCCGGCGCCGATGTCCGGCGCGCCGCGCAGCAGCAGGTTCACGTTCTTGCCGACAATCTCCGGCGGCGCGGCTTCAGCCATGCTCGTGCCAATGGTCACCGCCCAGAAGGCCAGCTGGTCCCACGGCAGCAGATAGCCGGAGAAACTCAGGATCAGCGTAGTCAGGAGCAGGATCATGCCCGTCACCCAGGTGAACTGGCGCGGGCGCTTGTAGCTGCCGGTGAGGAAGGTGCGCAACATGTGCAGAAACACCATCAGCACCATACCCTCCGCGCCCAGCCGGTGGATATCCCGGATGAGCTGGCCGAATGGCACATTGCTGAGCAGGTTGAGCATGTTGTCGTAAGCAGAGAGCGGCGATGGCGTGTAGAACACCATCAGGAACATGCCGGTGATGATTTCGACCGCGAAGAAATAGGTCGTCAGCCAGCCCAGGCGCAGCGTCGGGTAGATGCCGGTGACCGAGGCATGGTAATAGCTGGGACGCATGTGCATCCAGAACGCATCGGCATGGGGGGTCAGGCGCGGGTTAGGACGGCGGCTCGGGGGTTCCCCGCGCAGCAGCTCGCGGATGTCCCGCACGTTCAGCCCGGCAGTCACCCTGGTGGTCGTTTCGTCCACCAGGTCGGAGACTGCTTTGCGCGCCCCTTTTTCTTTGATGTCATCAAGAAAAGAAGGGAATGGCAAAACGGACATTATTGAGTGCTCCTCGCAAAAACTGGCAGCGGCTGTGCAAATGAGCTGGTGCACAGCATCCAGCGCTAGCAGCGGTTACGCATATTCCTGCCCGGCAGGCAAGCCATTGATGCGTTTGCCGGTATGCACAATAAACTCCACGATCTGGCCCGGATCGTCGAGTGCCACCAGGCCATTTTCATCAGACTCCACCTGGCTGCCATCCGCCAGCACGGCCGTGATCTCAAACCGATCCAGGCTGCGCGGCGCCGGCCCTTCGATGTACAGGCCATCCGCGTGGAACTTGGAGCCGTGGCACGGGCATTCAAAGCGATCGTTGGTGCCCACCCACTTGAACAGGCAGCCGAGGTGGGTACACACTTTGTACATAGCCGCAACGCCCTGGTCCGTATTGGCCAGCCAGAAGCGGCCCTGGGGGTTATCGACCGGCGGGCTGCCCTGGGGTGGCAGCGCCGCGGCAGGCACGAAAAAGTCCCCGCCGAACTCGCCAGCCCGGAAACGCGGCAGCAGGTACCACAACAGCATCCCGGCCGTGCCACCCATCAGCATGACCATGGATGCGCCCCAGACGTAATACAGGAATTCACGGCGGTTGATTCCGGATGCGTCCGCCGCCGGCTGTTCATCCGGTGTCGCCCGTACGGCCCGGGCAGCGGGTTGTTCCGCGGGTTGTGTGGTCATTGCAGACGAGGCCTCCACAAGAAAAAAGAGAACCGCAAGCCAGGAGAAAATGAGAGCATTGGAGTTGATCAGGGAGTATAGCACAGTGACAATTCCCACGCAAATCAGATATGTAAAGTCTGATAAGGATCATGCCCGGCGGTGTACGATGGGCAATTGCCAGCGGTTGGCCGACGCGAAAGCGCGTGCCGGCTGGCAACCGGCGGGCCAAACACAGGCCGCCGGCAGCTTCCCCGCCGTTTGCCTGCGACCCGTTCCCGCGCCATAATAGCGCCCATGACCACGCAAACACTCACGCACGGAAACGTCACCTGGACGACCATCGTCAAAGCGACCGAGAGAGATGTTTTCGCGCTGCGCACCAGCCACCCGAACTTCCACCCGCTGGACCTGGAAGACCTCCTGAGCCGCATCGAGCGCCCCAAGCTTGACGATTACGAGGACTACCTGTTCGTGGTCATGCAGTTCCCGATCTGGGACTCCCGGAATCGCGTCAGCCGGGCCACCGAAGTCGATGTGTTCGTCGGTGAGGGCTACCTGGTCACCGTGCATGACGGCTCCCTGAAGCCGCTGAATACCCTGTTCCAGCAGTGTCAGGAAGACGAGGCGCTGCGCCAGAAGAACATGGGCAAAGGCTCCAGCCGCCTGTTTTACGCCGTGATCGACGCCCTGGTGGACTACATCCTGCCCATCCTGTACAAAGTGGATGCCAACATCCGCGCGATTGAAGAGAATCTCTTCACCCGGGATTTGCAGAAGGTGATTGAAGACATCACCCTGGTGCGGCGGGACATTATCGCCCTGCGGCGCATCATCCGGCCCCAGATCGGCATCGTGGCCAACCTGGAGAAGGTCGACCGGCCCTTCATCCACCAGGAGCTGGACGTGTACTTCGGCGACATCCTGGACCACCTGCAGAAAGCCGCCGACCTGCTCACCGATCATGCCGAAGTGATCGAGGTGCTGGCGGATTCCGCCGATACGCTGGCCAGCCACCGCATTAACCAGGTCATCCGTATCCTCACCGTGATTTCGGTGATCCTGTTGCCGCTGACCCTGATCTCCGGCATCTACGGCATGAACGTCCTGCTGCCGCTGCAGGATCACCCGCAGGCTTTTGCCTTGATTCTCAGCATGATGTTCGTGATCATGCTGGGCATGCTCGCCATTTTCAGACGCAAGAAGTGGTTATGACAACTCTGCCTCCCGCTACCATGATTACCAGCACGGCCCGCCTGCGCAGCCATGTCGACCGCTGGGCCAGCGAAGCCCTGCTGGCGGTTGACACCGAATCGAACAGCCTGCACGCCTACCAGGAACAGGTCTGCCTGATCCAGCTATCCACCCGCACGGCGGACTTTATCATCGATCCGCTGCTGATCGAGGACCTCGATCCCCTGGGCGAGCTGCTGGCCGATCCAGCCGTCGAGACGGTGTTCCACGCCGCCGAGTACGACATCATGTGCCTCAAGCGCGATTTCGGATTCACGTTCGGCGGCCTGTTCGACACGATGCTCGCCGCCCGCATCTGCGGCGCGGAGCACCTGGGCCTGGCCAGCATGCTGGAGGAGCACTTTGGCATCGTGGCGAACAAGAAGTACCAGCGCGCCAACTGGGGGGAACGCCCACTTTCACCCGAAATGCTGCAGTACGCCCAGTTGGACACGCATTACCTGCCCGCCCTGCGCGATTACTGGCGGGAGCGCCTGATCGCGCTGGGCCGCTGGGAAGAAGCCCGCGAGAGCTTCGCCGATCTGAACCGCATCCCGGCGGCCGAGTTGCATGCCGGTGAGGAGGGCTTCTGGCGCATCAACGGTGCGCAAAAGCTCAGCCCGCGCCAGATCGCCATCCTGCGCGAGTTGTACCTGATGCGGGAAGACACCGCGCGCCGGCGGGACTTCCCCCCGTTCAAGATCATGAGCGACCGCACCCTGCTGGAGCTGGCCACGCTTTCCCCGGAAAACTCCCGCGCCATGCGCGGCGTCTCCGGTATGAGCGAAGCCCAGATCCGGCGCTACGCCACGCCCATCCTGGAAGCCGTGGCCCGCGGCAAACGTGCCGCGCCGCCGCGCCGCCCATCCGGCCCGCCTCGCCCGACAGATGATGTCCTGGCGCGCTTTGAGGCCCTGCGCAACTGGCGCAAAGCCCGCGCCCAGGAGCGTGGCGTCGAATCGGACATTATCGTGTCGAAAGAGGCGCTCTGGGCGCTGGCCCACAGCGCACCCCGGTCTGCCGACGAACTGGCCCGGATCGCGGAACTTGGCCCCTGGAAGACACGTACTTACGGGGATGAGATTCTGCGCGTGATAGCGGGTGCGGACGGTCACCCCGGCGGCGGGCGCCAGGCGTGACTGCCCGCCACGCCGGACTTTCTGCAAGGCCTTTTGATTGGAGCGAATGATGCGACTGACATTTCATGGCGCAGCGGGAACCGTCACCGGTTCCCAACACCTGCTGGAGGTCAACGGCTACCGCATCCTGCTGGATTGCGGGCTGTTCCAGGGCAAGCGTAAGGAAGCCTTCGAGCGCAACCGCCAGACCCCGTATGCTGCCGATAGCATCGACCTCCTGATCCTGTCTCACGCCCACATCGACCACTCCGGCAACATCCCCGGCATTGTACGGCGCGGCTTCCGGGGGGAGATCATCAGCACCCCGGCCACCCGCGACCTGTGCGCCCGGATGCTCATGGACAGCGGCCACATTCAGGAGAAGGACGTCGAGTACGTCAACAAGAAACGCGCCAGGCAGGGCAAGAACCTGTTCGAACCGCTCTATACCCAGGAAGATGCCCGCAATGCCATGGAGTACTTCAGCACGCAGCCCTACAACCGGCCGCGCCAGGTGCTCCCCGGCATCACGCTGACCTTCGTGGATGCCGGCCACATGCTGGGCAGCGCCAGCGTGATCCTGGACATCGAGGACCGCGATGAGCAGCGCGCGGTGCGGCTGGTCTTCTCCGGCGACATCGGGCGCCCGGACCTGCCGATCATCTGCGACCCGGTGCCGGTGACCGATGGCGCAGACGTGCTGATCATGGAAAGCACTTATGGCGACCGCCTGCACGAACCGCTGCCGGATACTGAAGGCGATCTGAAGCGCATCATTGAGGAAGCCGTCAGCCGGCGCGGCGCGATCATCATCCCCGCGTTTGCGGTGGGCCGCACCCAGCAGATCGTCTACACCCTGCACCGGCTGTACACCAGCGGGCAGGTGCCGCGCATCCCGGTCTACGTGGACAGCCCGCTGGCCACCAACGTCACCGACGTTTTCCGCCTGCATCCGGAGGTCTTCGACCGCGAAATCAAGGACTTCCTGCTGGAAGATGACGACAACGACCCGTTCGGCTTCAACCTGCTGAAGTACACCCGCTCCGTTGATGACTCCAAGGCACTCAACGCGATCGACGAGCCGGTCATCATCATCAGCGCCAGCGGTATGATGGAAGCGGGCCGCGTGCTCCACCACCTGAACAACCGCATCGAGGACCCGCGCACCACCATCCTGATCG
>CAZGYW010000051.1:0-10021 GCA_964530495.1 uncultured Anaerolineae bacterium | reverse complement strand
ACGGGGCAGTGGCGGAATGGCAGACGCAGCAGACTTAAAATCTGTCGGGAAACCGTGTGGGTTCGACTCCCACCTGCCCTATCCACAACACAACGCGGGAGGCTGTCATGGCCTCCCGCGTTGATATTATCCGGCTGTTTGAACCGACCGGGCTACTTCTTCCAGGCCTTGAGCATCCACAGGTGGCCTTCCAGGGCGTCCGCGATGCCATCCAGCAGGTTGGTGGTCGTGCGGTCTTCGGCGGCTTCGGCCGCGGCGATCGCGGCGTTCACGCTCTTGATCAGCTTCTCCGTGTCCGCCACGGTCCGCTTGACCATCGTCGGCGCGGTCGGAACATCCGCGTCTTCACTCAGCGAAGTCTCTTCCAGCATGTGGGCCAGCGTGTGGAAGGGCACGCCGTCCAGCGCGACCACGCGCTCGGCCAGCGCATCAATCTGATCGCCCACTTCGGTGTAGATTTCTTCCAGCTTCACGTGCAGCGCAAAGAACTGCTCGCCCTTGACGTTCCAGTGATAGTGGCGCAGCTTCTGGTAGTAAACGGTGAAGTCGGCGATGAGACCGTTCAGCTTGCCAACGAGTGCCTCTGACATGTTCTTCCTCCGGGGTCCAGTTTTCGTGATTGGGTGCGAAACATATGAATATTCGCTAACTTCTATAAGTATACCGTGCTGGCCGGCAGCTTCACATAAGAATCGCGTTAATATCATGACCCCCGTGGGCGGGGCCTGTCGCCGGGCGGCCCGCCCCGCTGGGCCTGCCGGAGCGCCCAATGGCTAGGCCGGGGCAGGGGGTGCGGCTATAATAGGCCTGCGTCCTTATTCTGCGGCAGATGGCTGGCCTCATTTTGTGTGATGATCATTCGCGATCGCTACCGCCCCGGTAAAACCCTGGATCACGGGCCGCTGGTCGATATTTTCCAGGCGGAAGACCTGGAAACCGGCCAGATGGTGGTGATTCGCCGCCTGGCGCCGCACCTGACCGCCGGCGCGGAGGTCCAGGCCGCTTTTGAGGGCGACGCGGCCCGGCTGCGCTCCCTGAACCTGCCGACCATCGCCGCCTACGACGAGATCTTCCTGCACCAGGGCTGCCTGCACATGGTGCGGCCGTTCCTGCCCGGCACGCCGCTGGACAAGTACCTGGCGGAGCACGGGCCGCTCCCCCCGGCGCAGCTCCGCGCCTGGATGCTCTCCCTGGCCCGGACGCTTTCCGCCGCCCATGTGGAAGAAGTGATCCACGGCGATCTGCGGCCCAACAACATCTACGTAGTGCCCAAGCGCGCCCTGCCGGCCATGGCCGCCCCGCCGGAGCCGCCCCCCGGGTTCCTGGAGGAGGACGGCGCACTGGACGGTCTGCCCCTCGCTCAGGTGGAGGCTCCCACGCGCCCCCACCCCACGCGGAAGGTGCTGCCCGGTATCCCGCCGCGCCCCGCCGAAGAGTCGCACCCGGCCGACACGCCCGGTGAGTACCGGCTGGTCATCACCAATTTCTCCGGCTACCGGCTGATGGAAAACCGGCGGCTGGCCACCACCACCGCCCGCCTGAACGTCTCCAATTTCACCAGCCCGCAGCGCTGGCAGGGGCAAAAGACCACCTATTCGGACGACATCTGGAGCCTGGGCATTCTGTTTTTCCAGATGAGCAGCGGCAGACTGCCCTTCGACAGCAGCAACGACGCCACGATCATGAATCGCGTCATGCACCAGGTGACGCCCAACCTGCGCGGGCGCGTGCCGCGCGGGCTGGTGGCGATCATCGAGCACCTGCTGGAAAAAGACCCCTGGCGGCGCTACCGCAGCGTGGGCGCCGTGATCGCCGACCTGGAGCGCGGATCGGTGCGCTGGCCGGGGCGGCGCTCCGGCCTGATGCCGCGCCAGCGCCACCCGATCGTTTCCTGGCTGCTCTTCGGCCTGATCGCGCTGCTGCTGCTCCTGATCCCGGCGGGCGGCCGGGCGGTCTTCAGGCCCGCCGGCCCGCCGACGCTGGCGCCGATTCGCGTGGCCGGTGTGATCATGTCGCCCACCCCGCTGCCCACGCCCACGCCCGTGATCCTTCCCTTCCAGGCCGGCCAGGGCGCCGGCACGCCCACCGTCACGCCCAGCCCGACCTGGACGCCGATCGTGATCACCAACACGCCCAGCGCCACCGCCACCGCTTCCGCGACGCCGACCATCACGCCGACAGCCACGATCACGCCCTCGCCCAGCGCCACCGCCACCGCCACCGCCACCGGGACGGCCACCCCCACGCCGACGGCGACAGGGACCGCCACGCCAACGGCCCCGCCTTCGCCCACGCCCAGCGCCAGCCCGACCGCCCCACCAACCGCGTCCGCGACGGCCACCGCCAGTCCAACGGCGACGCACACCGCCACGCCGACCGCCACCCCCACCGCGACCCAGAACATGACGGCCACGGCCGATTACGCCGCCTTCATCACCCGCGCGGCCGTGATCCAGGCGACGCAGCTGGCACTGGAGACACGCCGGGCCGCCACCCCCACGCCCGACCTGCAGGCCACCGCCGCCGCCCTGACGCCTCTGGCTGCCGCCCTGCGCCCGCAGTTCGCCGCGCGGACGGTTTCCAGCGCGCTGCCGCTGTGCAATGCGGGCGAGACGTTCAGCAGCTTCCTGGATTTCAATGGCCTCGGTGGCCTGCCGGGCGTACTGCCCCAGGGCTTCCTGACGGAGAGCATCGGGCGGGATCCGGCCCTCCACCTGACCCGCACCGGCACCTGGACGCTGCCAATCACACCGGGCTACACCCGCGTCAAGTTCGACCTGCTGGCGCCCCGGGCGGCCACCCCGCCGCTGACCATCAGCTTTGTGCCGGTCGGAACCGCGCCCAATCCCACCGGCTACCGCCTGACCTGGGCGCTGGGCGCCACCCCGGAGGATAGCGGGCTGCTCCTGGAGGAGGTGCGCGGCGGCGAGCCGGAGACCGTGTCCTCACTCCTGCCCGTGCCTTTTGACGAGTGGGTCACCGTGGAGATCAGCTTCCAGGGGTTGGGGCCGCTGCGCAGCTCATTCGTCCTCACCGTTTACGATAACGTCGGTGACCCGCACGTCGCCCTGATTGTGGTGGAAAATGAGACGCTGACGCCCTTCAGCGCGGTGGCCATCAACGCCACCATCGACAGCGCGCCCTGGCTGGATAACCTCCTGATCTGCCAGCAGTTTGGCCTGCCGGTCGCTGGAGGCGGATAACATGCGCGCTGCATGCTTGAAGGAATCGCTTGCTCCGACTACGCTAACAACGTGGTGGAGGCCGGTGAAGTCGCCCTGTTTTTTACGCTCCGGCTGCGCGAGCGCACCGGGAGTGAACTGGCCTGCGGAGGCTGCTGCCTGACATGATCGGCAAAACGCTCAACGAACGCTACACCCTGATCCAGTCGCTGGGCCGCGGCGGCATGGGCGAGGTGTTCCTGGCGGTCGATTCGTGGCAGTACAACCGCCGCGTCGCGATCAAACTGCTCGATTCGCGGCTGGCGCACGACCAGGCGTACATCAACCGCTTCCGCATGGAAGCCGGCATCCTGCGCCGCCTGGACCACCCCAATATTGTCGACTACATCGAGGACTTCCCGTACGAAGATCGCCACTGCATCGTGATGGAGTACGTGGAAGGCGGCAACCTGCTGGACTTCCTGGCCGCCTCCGAACCCCTGAATGAAGAGACGTTCCGCCGGATTATCCTGGCCGTGACGGACGCGCTCACCCGCGCCCATGACAACTCGATCATCCACCGCGACATCAAGCCGGAGAACATCCTGCTCACCCCGGACGGCACACCCAGGCTCTCCGACTTCGGCGTCGCCTGGCTGCTGGAACAGCCGGACGAGGGCGGGGAGGCCCCGCGCATCGGCGGCAGCCCGTACTACATGAGTCCCCAGCGCTGGGAAGGCGCGCCCGCCCGCCCGGCGGATGACATCTGGAGCCTGGGCGTGGTGATGTTCGAGATGCTGGCCGGGCGCGCGCCGTTCTTTGGCCGGACCGAGATGGCAACCATGCATGCCATCTGGAACGATCCCACGCCCGATCTGCGCGCGCTGCGGCCCGACCTGCCGCCCGGTTATGCCGCGATCATCGAGCGCTGCCTGGAAAAGCTCTCCGCGCGCCGCTACAGCCTGATGCGCCGCGTTGCCGCCGACCTGGAAGCCGGCCAGCCGGAGGAAGGGCCGCTGCGCCGCGACGGCCGTTTCCCGGTGCTGCACCGGCGCTGGCCGACGGTTGTGCTGGGGACGCTGGCCGCTGTGGTCGTGCTGGGCGGCGGGCTGTTCCTGGCCCTGCGCGGGCAGGAGGTGCCACCCACCCCGGTGATCGCCACCCGGACCAGCACGCCCGTGGTCACGCCCTCACCGTTGATCGTCACCGCCACGCCGCCCGGTCTGGCCCTGGACGTCTCGCCCACGCGCGGGCCCTCGCCCACACCATTCATCGTCACCGCGACCCCTGGCCCAAGCGACACGCCCGGCCCCAGCGCCACGCCCACCCTCACACCGAGCTGGACGCCCTCCGCCACGCCGACGGAAACACCAACCGCCAGCGCGACGCCGCTGCCAACCGAGACGCCGACTGCCAGCGCCACACCGACCGCCAGCACCACGCCGACGGCGACCTTCACGCCATCCGACACGCCGACCGCCACACCAACCGCCAGCGCCACGCCCACGCCGACGATCACCAACACGCCGCGCCCGACGCTGACGCCCTCCCATACGCCGAGCAGCACGCCCAACCTGCCCGCCACCCGGCAAGCGATCGTGCAGGCCACCCTGGACCGGCTCTCTACCGAGACCGCGCCTACCCTGACGCTGGCGCCCACGCTGCCGCCTACCGCCACCCTCCCGCCCGACCAACTCCCCGGGCCGGAGAGCCTGCGCGTGCTGGATGACTTCAGCGCTGGCGCGGGCCGCTGGGAGCTGCCGCCCGGCTGGCGGCTGAACCAGCATGATGGCGGGATCGTGCTGGAGGCGGCCGCGGCCGGGGCCGGGCGCCGGCTGGATGCCGCCGACTGGGGCCGCCATTTTTCGCTCCAGTTCCGCTTCCTGCTCGGCACGGGCGGGGCCTTCGGAATCGACCTGTTTGGGGATATCGCGCGCTGCCAGCGCGTCACCTTCACCGTCAGCGAAGGCGGGATCAGCGTCCACACCAACAACCGCGCCCCGGTGGGCGGCACCTGCCCCACCGACGATATTGAGATCGCCGCCTTCGAGGAGCCGATCAGCGGCTTTGTGTGGCATACCCTGCGCCTGGAAGCCCGCGACAGCCTGATGATTGCCAACCTTGACGGCGTCCGGCTCTCCGTCCTGCGCAACCCGCTGCCCGCCAGCATCCCTCCCATTGGAATGCTCAGCGTCCCGGAGGAGGCGGCGCTCCCGATCCTGTTTGACGACTTCGTCGTGAACCTGATCAACCCGCGCGACGACCGCGACCTGGTCTGGCGCTCCGGTGATGCATTCTGCATCCAGGACTTCAGCGGCGTGGGCCGCACGGGCATGGCCCTGGAAGCCGTCATCGAAGGCAATTACGTGGATGCCATCTGGGCGCTCGGCCCGGCGGAGGTCGGGGAGCAGTCGTTTATGCTGTACCCGGAAACCACCGCGGATGGCCTGGCCCGGCGCTATACCATTTATGAGGCGGGGCAGCAGCTTCTGGCGGGCAACTACGTCCTGATCCCACTGCATGACGGCCTGGAGGTCACCGGCCGCCGCTTCCTGACCGCCCACCGGGGGGGCTACGCGCTGGTCGATGCGCCGCACAACATCACCGCCGCGCTGACCGACCGGGGCATTCAGATCGCCTGGGACCCGGTGCCGGGGGTGGAAGGCGGCTTCAACCCCGGCGGGTCGTATCTCATCCGCCTGCACCCCGCTGACGCGGATTTCGCCACGCGCATCTTCAACCCGCTGTATGAAGATCGGGGCGCCGCCAGCGTGCCGCGCTACCTGATCCCCTGGGGCCGCCTGTACCGGCCCCCCACCGCCAGCGGCGCCGCCCTGGACGAGCTGCCGGATGGCGAGTACCTGATCGAGGTCTGGGCGGTGAGCGCGCGCCCCTCCACCGGGGACGAGTGCCGCGCCTACTACAGCGCGGAAACGCTGCGCGTGCGGATCAGCCAGGGCGAGATCGGGATCACAACCGCTACCGGCCAGGTGGCGGGCCGCATCGGGGTGGCGACGCCCTGACATGCCCCCGCTGGAAACCGACCTGACCCGCATCGCCGCGCTGGCGGACGCCCGCCGCACCGAATTCGAGGTCCTGCGCTACACGCTGGAGTTCATCGCGGATGAGCTGCCGGATGCCGCGCTCGACGCGCTGGTGGAGGAGATCGCCGCCCCGATCATCGCCGCCATCGACTGCACCGCCTGCGCCAACTGCTGCGCCACCCTCGACGTCTACCTCACCCTCGAAGATGCCGCCCGCCTGGCCGAAGCGCTGGCCGTCCCGGTTGAGGAGGTGATCGCGCGTTACATCGAGCGCGAAGCGGCCGCCCACGAGGGCGAATGGGGCCGCTTCCGCCAGCGCCCATGTGCGTTCCTGGAGGGCACGCTGTGCCGCCACTACGCCCACCGCCCCGAAGCCTGCCGCGCCTACCCGGCCCTCACGCCGGATTTCCGCTGGACGCTGGCGGATACGCTGGAAGGCGCCGGGCGCTGCCCGATCATCTACCACGTGCTGGACGCGCTGGCCCGCCGCTTTGCCGGGTGACCCGCCGCGCGGGCGCGTTGACACTCCCGTATAATAGAGTCACAGGGTGTCTCCATCCCCGCTTCACCGCTCCAGCGGACACTGCCGAACCGCCCCTCCACCGGGCGGCACTCCCGAATCGTATGCTCCGAGTCACCGGGAGGCAGCCATGAGCAAACGCAGCATCCCCGTCCTGATGTGTGATGGTTGTGGCACGCAGATCAAGATCGATTTCTTCATCACGCGCCAGCCCGAAGGTCAGAAAGTCGTCCAGCGCGACCGCAAACTACCCCCCGACCGGCACTTCTGCTGTGCCGCCTGCGAGGGCTGGTGGGACGCGCAGTTCCCACCGGAAGGGCCGTGGGGCCCCGCCTGGGACGAGCGCGAGTGGTGGTGCGAGCACGTCGGCCCCTGCGCGGAACGGGCGCACGTCCGCACCGTCAGGGCGGACGACCCGCTGACCGATATGGAGTTCCACGACCACGACCCGGAGTCGCTCAAAGCGGACTAGCCCCCCGGCGCGCGCAACAAAAAACCGGGGCGTTCCACATGGAGCGCCCCGGTATGCTGGCTGATGCTGCGCGCCCCCGCAGGGGTTACTTGGCGTAATCCGTGGAGCGCGTTTCCCGGATCACCTGCACCTTGATCTGGCCGGGGTACTGCATCGTCTCCTCGATCTGGCGGGCGATGTCGCGCGCCAGGCGCAGGGACGCCAGGTCGTCGATCTCCTCCGGGCGGACGATGATGCGCACCTCGCGCCCGGCCTGCAGGGCATAGCTCTGTTCCACACCGGGGAAGCCGTGGGCGATGTCTTCCAGCGCCTTGACGCGCTTGATGTACGTCTCCAGGCTCTCACGCCGGGCGCCGGGCCGCGCGCCGCTGATGGCGTCCGCCGCCTCAACGATCACGGCCTCCACGCATTCCTGCTCGACTTCGTGGTGGTGGCTGGCGATGCAGTTGACGACCTTCTCCGGCGCCTTGTAGCGGCGAGCCATCTCCGCGCCCAGCAGGGCATGCGTGCCTTCCACGTCGTGGTCAATCGCCTTGCCGATGTCGTGCAGCAGCCCGCCCATCTTGGCGACGATCACATCCGCGCCCAGCTCCGCAGCGATGATCCCGGCGATATGCGCGGTCTCGATCGCGTGCGCGTGCTGGTTCTGGCCGTAGCTCGTGCGGAACTTGAGCTGGCCGATCAGCTTCATCAGCTCCGGGTGCATGCCGGGCAACCCGGCTTCGTAAACCGCGCGCTCGCCTTCTTCGACGATGACGCGCTCTACTTCCTTCTGCGAATCTTCCACCAGCTTCTCGATCCGCGCCGGGTGGATGCGCCCGTCCAGCACCAGCTTGGAGAGCGCCCGCTTGGCGACTTCGCGCCGGACCGGGTTGAAGCTGCTGATTGTCACGGCTTCCGGCGTGTCATCCACCACCACATCCACCCCGGTGGCCTGCTCAAAGGCGCGGATGTTGCGCCCGTTGCGGCCGATGATGCGCCCCTTCATTTCGTCGGAAGGCAGCGGCACCACGCTGACCGAAATCTCGCTCACATGCTCGGAGGCCAGCCGCTGGATGGCCAGCGAGATGATATCGCGGGCCTTATCATCGGCGGTGGCCTTCAGCTCGGCCTCCACCTCGCGGATTTTGCGGGCCATATCCTGGCGCGCATCGGTCTCCACCGCGCTGACAAGCTGGGCGCGGGCATCATCGATGCTCATCTCGGCGATGCGCTGCAGCTCTACCACACGCTGCTCGTATAACTCCTCCACCTCGCTGACGCGCTTGTCCACCTTGCTCTGGCGCTTGTTCAACTGCTGCTCGCGCTGGTCCAGCCGTTCGATGCGCTGGTCCAGGTCCTCGCGGCGTTTCTGCAGGCGATCCTCCTCCCGCTCGATCTCGCGCCGCCGGCGCTCCGCCACTTTGTTTGCTTCGCGTTCGATCTCCAGGGTCGTGTTACGGGCCTGATCCTCTATCTCGCGGGCGCGGAGCTCAGACTGCTCAATCACACGCCGGGCATCTTCCTCCGCCTGCAGCCGTTTCTTGTTATTCTGGCTGTTGGCGTAGAACCAGATTCCCGCGCCCCCGGCGATCAGGCCAGCCAGGCCGACCACGATCATGCCGACAATGTCCATGTTCCCTACTCCTGCCAATCGTCATAGTCATCAGAGGTTTCCGGGTCGGGCAGCTCAAGCTCGTCAACCAGCCTATCGATCACTTCCCGGCACATGCCGGCGGCAAAGCCGCGCCGTGCCAGGAAGGGGATCATCTTCTCCGCAAAGCGCCGGCGGTCGAGCGCCTGCCACCGCCCGGCCTGCTGCTGCGCAGCCCGGTAAGCGGCATCGGCAAAGTCAACCTCGTCCAGCGCCTGCGCGATCACGTCGCTTGAGACGCCCTTCTGTTTTAGCTCCTGCCGCAGTGCCAGCGGCCCTTTCGGGCGGAACTCATCCCGGTTGTGCACCCAGTAGCGGGCGAAGGCCAGGTCATCCACATAGCCCAGCCCTTCCAGGCGTTCGAGTGCCCGGTCAATCACCGGAGGCTCGACGCCGGCCTTCTTAAGGTTCTGCCGGATTTCACTGGTACTGCGCGGGCGGTATGAGAGAAAGCGGGCCGCCCGGTCGAAAGCGCGTTCAACTGCATCGTGCGCTTGCAGGTTGGCGATCTCCGCGTCGGTCAGTTCCTGGCCGCGCCACAGGCGCGCCGCCTCCATCAGGCCGAGCGCAAAAGCGTACTCGCCGTCAAGATAGACGTTGACGCGTTCCTTGTTACGCTGCTGGACTTCCAGCGCGGTGATCTTGCCGGGCATCCGCCCATCCCTCAGAAACACAAAAAACCGTGGCTGCCCACCACGGCACTGCTAACAGGTCGTTAGCTGAGGGTATGTAACAGAATGGAACCACAAAGACAGCCGGAGGTACAGAGGATGCCGCTCAGGTCGTGCTTGTCATAGCCTCAATTGCCTGCCACGAATCCCCGGACGAATGCGCCGGAAGCCAGCCAATCTACGGATCAGAACCCTCGATAACAGGGTAATCATCGGACAAACAGACGAACACTCGATACCTCACAAACGACCTGACGGTCGGATTTTCACAGCTGCCCTGGGCTAACAGGCCCATCTCGCTGACCCTCGCCGGCTGTCACAGCCTGCTGCGCGAGCCAGCGGTTGTCCTTACTGTTACAAGCCTTGCCGGTTGGTGGTACACCATTTCCTACAGTATCTAATGTCTATTATGCGGGGAGGAGGGTAATTATGCAAGGTTTGCGCCGGGCAAATTTCGACAGAATTTAACAATGGCGGGAAGCGGTCAGCTTGCGGGCCTGCGGCCCGGCCGCAAGCGGTC
>CAZGYW010000050.1:0-10035 GCA_964530495.1 uncultured Anaerolineae bacterium | reverse complement strand
AGCCCCAGGATCGCCTTGCCGTCCAGCGCCTCCCCCAGGAACAGCCAGGCCAGCACCGCGATCTGGATCAGCATCGTGTTGTTGATCACCCCGGCCTCCGCCGCCGGCAGGATGCGCAGCGCGCCGTTCCACAGCGTGAAGGCCAGCGCCGTGTTGACGACAGCCAGCAGCGCGATCAGCAGCCAGCTTCCCGCGCTCAGGGCCGGCCACCCGTCGCCAACGAGCATGACCGCCAGCATGATCAGCGCGCCAATGCCCATGCTGATCACGGTCACCACGATTGGCGGCAGTGCCCCGCCACGGTTGACGCGCCGCGTCAACACCGCCGAGACGGAGTTGGCCAGCATGCCGGTCACCACCGCGATCACGCCGATGACCTGCGCCTGCGGGAAGGCGACCGGGTAGAGGTACACGAACGCGCCGATCAGCGACACGATCACGCCCAGCCACTGGATCGCGTTCAGGCGTTCCCCCAGGAAGACCAGCCCCAGCAGGGCGATGACGATGGCCGAGAGGTTGAGGAACATGCTCACCGTGGCGGAGGGCAGCCGGTCCAGGGCGATGAACTGCGCGCCCTGGGTGATGGCATAGTAGATCACGCCCAGCCCAAAGAGGCGCAGCCAGTCGGCACGGGTCAGGCCGCGGATCACCGTCCGGTTGGCCGGGCGCGTCAGCACCAGCGGCAGGAGCACCAGCGCCGCCAGACCGTAGCGCAGCCCGGCGAACGTTACCGGGGGGATGGCCTGCCCCAGCCCGATCTTGATCAGGACGAAGGAAGTCGACCACAGGAAGGTTACGAAGAGCGCCTGCAGCGCGGCGCGCAGATGGGTGGTGGGCATCGGTGAGCGTTTCCCCTTTGGTTTCGCGGCCCGCCGTATGCGCGAGCCAGACTCGTACTATACAGGATGCTTGCGCGCCCCTCAACGGGGAGATTGGCAATTGGCTGACCGCGCCTCGAATTCTGATCTAGAATGAGCATGATGCTGTGATTGACGCCCCACCTGCGAGGATAAGTGCGCATGAAGAAGATGTTCTCTGTGCTGAAGTGGTTTTTCATCGTGGGGGTGGCCTACCAGGCGCTGATCCGGATCGTGCGCCATTTCATCAAGTTCCCGATCCCGCATTTTCTGGCGAACGCGATCGATAACCCGCTGCGCCGCCGCGCCCAGCCTCCGGCGGAGATGCCGCGCCGCCTGGGGCTGCGGCCGGGCATGACCGTCCTGGAGATCGGGCCGGGCAACGGACATTACACGCTTGAGCACGCACGCTGCGTCGGCCCTGAGGGGCGGGTCGTGGCGCTCGATATCGCGCCGGAGATCGTGGCGCGGGTTCAGGCGCGGGCCGCGGCGGAGGGCGTCACCAATCTGGAGGCGCGGGTGGGGGATGTGCACGCCCTGCCGTTTGAGGACGCCACGTTCGACGCCGTGGTGCTGATCACGGTCATCGGCGAGTTGCCCGATCCCGACCACGCCCTGACTGAGTTCTTCCGCGTGCTGAAGCCCGGCGGAACCCTTGGCTTCGGCGAGCTGCTGGCCGATCCCGATTTCCCACTGGCGCCCCGCCTGGCCCGCCGCGCCGAGCGCGCCGGCTTCCAGTTCGGGCGTTTCCGGGGCGGGTTCTGGCAGTTCACGCTGGTTATGGAAAAGGCTGCCGAGTCGGCGCCAGCGACACCACCGGCCGCGTTCTTCGACTTCCTGCCGCGCGGCATCCTGCGCCGGATGAACAGCGGGCCGCAGCTCGCCTACCGGCTGGGACTCGGCCCGCTGCTCGGGCGGATGGTGCTGCTGCTGACCACCACCGGGCGGCGCAGCGGCCTGCCGCGGGTGACCCCCCTCCAGTACGAGCAGATCGATGGCGCGTACTATGTCGCCTCGATGCGCGGGCTGAGCGCCGACTGGGTGCGCAACCTGGGGGCCGATCCCCGCGCCAGCGTCCGGGTTGGCGACCGGCACTTCACCGCCGCCGCCGAGATTGTCACCGATCCCGGGCAGGTAGCCGACTTCCTCCAGTACCGGCTGGAGCGCCATCCGCGCCAGGTCGGTGCCATCCTGCGCGCCGAAGGGCTGCCCGTTCCGCCCTCCCGCGCCGACCTGGAAGCCTACGCTGCGGGCCGGACGGTGGTGGTGCTCACGCCGGATGGGCCGGCCGCCGCCTGACCGCCGATCGCCCTCCGCTGCCGGGCCGCTTGACCGGAACGCGGCAGAATGACCATTCCCAAAACGGCCCGAACAGGGTAGAACAGTCCCTGAACGGCGGCGCTGGCCGCCGTGTACTGCGCCAACCCACGCAACAGGACAACGCACAGGCCCTATGGACGCCTCTTCACCTGAAACGTCGCTGACGCTGCTGCGGCAGGAAAGCGCCAATTTTCGCAAGCTTGGCATGGAAATCGGCTGGTTCGGGCTGGCGTTTCCGGCCCTGGGCGCGTTTCTGTCAGTCTATGCGATTAACCTTGGGGCGGATGCCCTGGCGCTGGGGCTGCTCTCCTCCCTGCCGGCGGTGGCGATGCTGCTTGGCACCTTCCTGACCGACTGGTGGAGCAGCCGTTACCCCAGCCTTATGCAGGCACTCGTGATCCCGTCGATTATCACGCGAATGCGGTTGCCCATTCTGGCCCTGGTCCCGTTCCTGCCACCGGCGTGGCGAGTTCCGGCCCTGGTTGGGCTAGTATCGCTCATGGCGGTGTCGACCGGCCTCTCCATGGTGATGTTCACCGTGGTGATGCAGCGTTCGGTCACGCGCGGGCGGTTCACGGACCTGATCAGCCGCCGCCAGTTGATGTTCAACCTGGGGCTGGCGGTCGGTACGCTGGCGCTCGGCTTCTGGCTGGAGAATGTGCCTTTCCCGGTTAACTACCAGATCATGCAGGTAGCCCTGTTCGGGGCGCTGCTGATGAGCATGCGCCTGGTGTTCCAGGTGCGCCCCCTGCCGGAGGAAGTCCTTTCCACGCCCGATGCGTCCCCCCTGGTGGAGAAGGGCCATCCCTGGCGGGACCCCGAGTACCGCAGCCTGGCCCTGCGCATCGGGCTGGTGCTCGCCTGCTACTATGCCGTGCTGCCGGTCATCCCGCTGCGGCTGGTCAATGATCTGGGCGCGGCTGAGGGGTTCATCTCTATCTACTCATTTCTGGAGCTAACGGGCGCGATCAGCGTCGCCCTTGTTGCCCGCCGGCTGGTGGATCGCTTCGGCCACCTGAACATGGTGGCCGGTGCCATGACCGTCACGGGGTTGTGCATGGTGGCCCTGGCCCTGACCCCGGCCCGCGAGCTGGTGCTGCCCTTCGCCCTGATCAATGGCGCGGCGTGGGTGGCCACGGACATCAGCCAGTTCAGCTTTTACGCCCAGACGATCCGGTCGGCGCGCACCACGGCATACACCAGCGCCTACAACCAGGCGATCTCGGTGGCGGGCATCATCGGCCCGCTGATCGGCAGCCTGCTGGCCAGCAGCGGACTCTCGCTGCCGGTCGTGCTCCTGATTGGCGCCGGGCTGCGCATCGCCTCCGGCTGGTTGATGCGCACCTATCGGACACCACGGCCGGTCTCCGGCGCCCCGGTGGAAGCGCCCGCCGTCTGAGTGCGGTGCTCATTCCCAAAACACACCAAACGCGGTACAACAGGGGCCAGATGGCGGACTCCGCCGTCATTTCCCGCGTCAATCCATCATGCAGGTCATACCGGGGGATTATGGGAGTCTCGACACCGGAAGAGTCGCTGACACTTGTGCGGCAGGAAAGTGACAACTTCCGCCGGCTGGCGGTAGAAGTCGGCTGGTTTGGGGTCGCATACCCGGCCCTGGGCACTTTCCTGTCGGTGTATGCCATCAACCTCGGGGCGGACGCTCTGGCGCTGGGGCTGCTGTCATCCCTGCCGGCGGTGACGATGTTCCTCGGCACCTTCCTGGCCGGGTGGTGGAACGATCGCTATCCGGACATCATGCAGGGATACGTTGCCCCGGCGCTGCTCACGCGGGCGCGCCTGCTGTTCCTGGCACTGGTCCCCTTTGCGCCGCCTGAGTGGCGCGTTACGGTGCTGATCGGCGGCCTGGCGTTTATGGGAGTCGTAACGGGACTCGGCAACGTGGTGTTCACTGTGCTGATGCAGCGCGCGGTCACGCGGCGGCGCTTCATTGACCTGATCAGCCGCCGGCAACTGATGATCAACCTGGGTCTGGCAATCAGTACGCTGGCGCTCGGCTTCTGGCTGGAGAACGCGCCCTTTCCGCTCAACTATCAGGTCATGCAGGTGGCGGCGTTCGGCGCCTGGATGTTCAGCTATACGTATGTGGTCGGGGTGCGGCCCCTGCCGGAAGAAGCCCTCTCCGAGCCGGATGCGCCGCCGCTGTCTGAGAAGGGGCATCCCTGGCACGATCCGGCGTTCCGCGGCCTGGCCCTCCGGGTAGGGCTGGTGCTGACGTGCTACATTGCCGTGCTGCCAATCATTCCGCTGCGGTTGGTGAATGACCTGGGCGCGGCCGAAGGCTTTATCTCCCTGTACTCGTTCCTGGAGCTGATGGGCGCGGTTGGCATTGCGCTGGTGGCCCGGCGTCTGATCGATCGCTTCGGTCACCTGAATGTAGTGGCGGGGGCGATGACCATCACCGGGCTGTGCATGGTGGCCCTGGCCCTGACCCCGGCGCGCGAGCTGGTGCTGCCCGTCGCCCTGCTCAACGGCGCAGCGTGGGTGGCCACAGACATCAGCCAGTTCAGCTTCTACGCCCAGAAGATCCGCGCGGCGCGCACCACGGCCTACAGCAGCGCCTTCAACCAGGTGGGTATGGTGGCGTCTGTCATCGGCCCACTGATCGGCAGCACACTGGCCAGCGGCGGGGTAGCCCTGCCGGTTGTGCTCCTGATTGGCGCGGGGTTGCGGATTGCCTCCGGCTGGACGATGCGTACCTATCGCACGCCGCAGCCGGCCCCCGCCAGACAACCCGCTGCCTGAGCCTGCCATGCACGCTATTCACCCTGCCACCCCGCACGATGCTGCCGCCATCGCCACCCTGCAGGCCGCCTGCTGGCCGGGTGAGCGGCCGGATGTCGCGCGCATTGCGCGCGTGGTGACGGGGCCGGATCATGCCACGCTGATCGCCAGAATCGAGGACAAGCCGGTTGGCTTTGTGGACGGCTTCCTGACGCTGGCGGCGGATGGTGCTCGGCGCTGGGAGGTTGATCTGCTGGCGGTCGATCCGGCCTGGCGGGGGAGGGGCGTGGGCCGGGCGCTGATCGCGGCCTGCACAGCGGCAGGCGCGGCTTTCGCGCCGTTGTACGCGCGAGCCCTGATTGCAGTCGATAATGCCGCCAGCCGGCGAGCGTTCGCCGCGGCGGGCTTCGTGGAGCAGGCTGCCCCGTGCCGCCTGATGATCATGACGGCCGGGGAAGATGGCGGCCGCGCGGCCCCGCCGGAGGCCCACCTTGTGCCGGTGCAGACCCTGAGTTACCAGGGCGTGTGGGTGGAGGGTGCGCTCACGCCCGGCGCCTTCGCGGCGGCGGGAGACGTGCGGGCCCGCTTCGGCTGGGACGTGGCGGGCGCCGTGATCCCGCTGGGGCAGGCGGAGGCGCTGGCCGCGGCGGAGGCCGCCGGTTACCGCGCCGTGGGCGCCTACACCTGGTGGACGCGGGTATACTGACAATTCAACACGGATCGAAAAGCAGACGGGCGGCTCATGAGCCACCCGTCCAATGCCTTTCAGAGATCGGCGTTGATCCGTCCGATCCGTGGGATCCGTGTTCTGCTTCTATTCCGCCGGAATGGAAATCATTCCGCCGGAATGCGACTCATTCTGCCGGTTCCATCCGCCACAGGCCGCCGCCACCGTAGTCCACGATGTACAGCTCGCCCGCCTCGTCTTCCCCGAACGAGCTGATCAGCTTGCCCGGAAGCTGGGTGAACAGCACGCGCTGCCAGGCTTCGGCGCTGTCCCGGTACAGGGCGAACACGTTGCCCGTGCACCAGTCACCGAAGAAGTACACCCCCTCCAGTTCCGGGACGGCCGCACCGCGGTACACATACCCGCCGGAGATCGAGCACCCGCCTTCGTTGTGGGCATACTCCGCCACCGGCAGGACCATATCCGCCGGGGCGTCCCCGCCGCTGTAGGGGTGGGTGCCCTCGTAGCGGTTCCAGCCGTAGTTCTCCCCGCCGGGGCTGTCTGCCGCCTGGAAATTGACTTCTTCCCACAGGTTCTGGCCCACATCCGCCAGGTAGAAGTCGCCGGTGGCGCGGTCAAAGCTGAAGCGCCACACGTTGCGCAGGCCCCAGGCCCAGATCTCCGGGGCGCCGTTGCCCGCCGCCACGAAGGGGTTATCCTCCGGGATGCCGTAGGGCCGTTCCTCGCTGTCCACGTCGATGCGCAGGATCGAGCCGAGCAGCGTCCAGGGGTTCTGGCCGTTGACCTGCGGATCACCCGCCGAGCCGCCATCCCCCAGCGAGATGTACAGGTAGCCATCCGGGCCGAAAGCCATCATCCCGCCGTTGTGGTTGGCGTAGGGCTGGGCCACGCGCAGCAGCTCGCGTCCGCTGACGGCATTGGCCACATCGGGGTCATTGTTAGCCACGGCGTATTCGGCCACTACACTTGTGCCTTCACGGTCGGTGTAGTTGACGAAGAAGCGCCCGTTCTCGGCATAATCAGGATGGAACGCCAGCCCGAGCAGGCCCTGCTCCGAATAGCCGCTCACCGGAGTGACGGTGGTGGACAGATCGAGGAACGGCGTTTCCAGGCGGGCGCCGTCCGGCCCCACGATCCAGATGCGCCCGGTCTGCTCCACCACGAACAGGCGGCCGGAGTCATCCCCGGCGTGGGTGGCGAACAGGGGTTTGGCGAAGCCGCTGGCGAAGGGCGTGAAGGTGACAAGTGTCGCATCCGGCGGCGTCTCGCGGGTGGTGACCGGCTCGCCATCCTGGGCGAAGGCGGGCAGGGCAAACACCAGGGCCAGCAGGGTGATAAACAAGCCAACACTAAAACGCTTCATGGTCTGTAACCTCTTTTCAACACACTATCGACAGGACCAATCATAGCCTGCCCGGGGCAGATCTGCCACGCTCGTCGGATTCAGATAGTGATGCCAGCCGGCCCGGCAGGGTGTTAGGGCAATCTGCACATACTGGTTACAAATTTGTGATGATTGTCACTATTTGTGGGATGCCCCTCCGACCATACTTGGGTCACTTTTCCCCTGGAAGTCAGGGGGGCGCTCTTGGTCTGTTTACTGTAAGTACCGCGGGAGTACGCACACTATGACTGTTCCTACAACAACCCTTACCTGGACGCTGGACCAACTGCTGCCCGGCCAGGTCGCCACGGTCAGACAGGTCGGCGGACGCGGGGTGTTCCGCCAGCGAGTGGCGGACATGGGCCTGGTTGTCGGGGCGCAGATTCAGATGCGCCAGGCCACCTCTCAGGGTGACCCGATCGAGTATGAGATTGACGGCGTCCCGCTCGTACTGCGGCGCGCCGAAGCGCGGGTGATCGTGGTCGAGCGTTGACCTTCAGTTGGCTTCAAGCGTCAGCCTCCAGGCCGCTTTGCACCGGTTTCCTCCCGGTGGAAGGCGGCCTCTTTGTGCCCTGACCGGGGATTCCTTCACACGGTTTTTAGATTCAATTGGCTGAGTGTTGGGTTATAATGAAGGCTATGGTGAGCCTTCATTGAATTCCGGGGAATTGTCATGGCTGCCGCGCACATCCTGATTGTTGACGACATCAAAGATGCCCGTGTTCTCCTGCGCCTGATGCTGTCCAGCCGCGGGGGCTTCGCCATCTCGGAAGCGGCCGGCGGGGCCGAGGCGCTGGTGCTCGCCAGAGCCGATCGCCCGGACCTGATCATCCTGGACTACATGATGCCCGATATGGACGGGATCGACGTCTGCCAGGCGATCCGCGCGACGCCTGAGACTGCCGGGATCCCGATCCTGATGCTCACCGCGCGGGCCGATCTGGGTATTCACGAGAAGGCGCTGGCTGCCGGCGCGAACTGCTTCATGAACAAGCCGGTCAAGCCCGCCGACCTGGCGGCTGCCGTCACGCGCCTGATTGACGAAACGCGCAACGCCCGGGCGGTCTCCGGTTTCTAGCGGCTGGCGCGGCGCAGCGCGTACCAGGCTGAAGGGCGGGTCTCCCCCGCCGTGTCCTGCCCGATCGCGATCTCCTCAATCCGGAACGCGGGCGCAAACAGCGCCTCGATCGCGTCCGGGTCGATGCCCCTGATCTCCCCATCCCGTTCATGCTGGCAGAAGGCATACAGGCGCAGCAGCCCACCCGCTGCCACCAGCCGGGCCGCATGGGCCGCATAGCGCGGCCGGGATGCTGCCGCCAGCCCGTGCAGGCAGCCCACATCCAGCCACAGGCTGACCGGCGCCTCATCCGCCAGGAAATCGGCTGCTTCCACATCCGCTTGCCGGAAGCGCGCGCCTGTTACCCCGGCGGCTTGCGCGCGTCGTCTGGCTCTTTCGACCGCCGCGGCTACCCAGTCCACGCCGAGCACCTGCCAGCCATGAGTCGCCAGGTACACGGCGCTGATGCCTGTGCCACAGCCCACATCCAGCGCGCGGCCGGGGGGCAGGGGCGCCTCCCCCTCCACCAGCGCCCGTACCTCCGGCGGCACGCGGCCCGAATCCCAGGGCGGGCGCTTCGGGCCGGCATACACGGCCGCAAAGCGCTGCTGCCGCGCCGCGCGGGAGTCAGCGGCCATGCGCGCGCCCGTCACAGCGGCTCATCGTCATCGCCGAGCAACTCATCGAGGTACGACTCAAACGGATTCCAGTCGGTATCTTTCTGGCCGGAATCGGCCAGCGATTCCAGGTAGCGCCTGAGACCTTCAGGGGGAAGCGCAGGCCCCCGGGTCAGCCAGTCCAGGGAAATCGTCACCCATGGCTCGGATGAGTCGTCCGGCTTGGCATCGGCCGAGTCTGCCTGTGGCTCAGAATCCGGCGGGTCATCGGGCTCCGCTGCGCTGTCGGCGGCTGGCGGCCGGTCTTCCGGCTGGACATCCAGCTGGTCTGCGCAGAAGCTTTCCACGGAGTCTTCATTGGCGCGCCGAATCCATTCTTCGTGCTCGTCGATCTCTTCCGTCGTATCTGCCTGACGCCACCAGGCCGGCTCCGGCAGGTCGGCAGGCGTAAACTCGTCATCCAGGCTGGTGACCATGGCCAGCAGGCGGTGGTTGAATTCGCGCCAGTCTTCCAGTGAAAGGCCGTTCGCCACCTGGTCGATGGCCGATTTCATGCGGAGGTACACCTGGATCACTCGCGGGTCGGAGCCTTCCGGGAAGCTGACCTCCACGTCATCCCGCGCGGCCAGGCGCACCATCTGGGTGAAGGAGGCGATGTCCAGTTGTGCCACCAGGGTCAGGAAGGGGTGGGGATCGTCCGGGGTGACCTCTTCCGGTTCCGGCGGCAGCCCGACCACCCACAGCGGCTCGTCGATGACGGGGATGCCCAGCTCGCGCTTAAGGCGGTTCTTGACCGGCTTCCACGCGCCGATGGCGAACTCGATCTTCCAGCCGTCGTCGACTCCGATCATGGTGGAAAACCCGGCCTGGTACATCGCCATTTCGAGCATGGCGTCGATGAACGTCAGGGGGTCACTGGTGAACAGCACCAGCTCGTCCGACTGCATATTGAAGGTGAATTTGTCCACCAGCGGAGTATGGCTGTAGAACAACGCGCCGGACTGGTTCACCTGCAGCAGCACCGGGCGGGAATACAGCGCCACGATTCGGCGCAGAAACTCGACCGTATCGGCATCCAGATCGTAACTGTGCGCCAGCTGGCGCAGCGCCTCCCCAGGGTCCCGGGGATCGACGACAATCCGAGTTGGCTTCATCGCTGTCCCCTCCTGTTCCAGTGGCTTGCTCGCGCGAATGCCGTGTCCTGATCTGTAGAGGCATGATACACCCGAGCCGGGCCTGCCGCCACAGGAGGCAGGAGGCGGGCGACTGCGTACCACTCACCGGAGCCGGTACTTGCTTTTGCTTTGACGCTTGTCGCGCGGCCGCTTTCATAGCAGTCCCGCGCGCGATCCGGTATAATCCGTCCG
>CAZGYW010000049.1:0-10037 GCA_964530495.1 uncultured Anaerolineae bacterium | reverse complement strand
CCGGTCTGCATCTCCGCATCCTGCCCCTTGGCGGAAAGAAACACGACCGGCACTTCCTTCAGCGCGTCCATCTGCTTGAGGGCGCGGCAGGCTTCGTAGCCGGTCATGCGCGGCATACGCACGTCCATCAGGATCAGGTCGGGCAGGATGTCGGGCGCCTGTTCAACCGCTTCCACCCCATTAGCGACCTTGAATACCTCGTGCCCGGCAAACAGCAGGGTGAACTCCACCAGGTCGCGAATGTCGCGCTCGTCCTCAGCGATTAGAATCCTCGCCATACCCTCTCCGTCTTGCGTCCCGCCGGGTGGCGGGTCTACCCGGCAGCCCCGGCCGGCGCCTCCTGCAATACGGGCAGCGCCAGCGTAAACGTCGAACCCCGGTCAACCTCGCTCTGCACCGTGATCCGCCCGGCGTGCATCGCCGCCAGCGCCTGCGCCAGGGCCAGACCCAGCCCGGTGCCGGGCGTCTCAATTACCAGCGGATGCTCGCTGTTCCGGAAGAAGCGCTCAAACACGCGCGGCAGGAGCTGCTCCGGAATGCCGATGCCCGTATCACGCACCGCGATCAGAAGCTGGCCGGCATCATCAAGGCGAGCCGTTACCGTTATCGTACCACCGTCAGGCGTGTACCGGTAGGCGTTATCCAGCAGGTTGCCCAGAAGCTGCGCCAGCTTGTCCGGGTCGCCAAACGTCTCCGGCAGCCCGTCCGGAATATCGTCCACCACGCTCAGCGCCCGACCTTCAGCCGTGATGCGCTTGCGCAGCGCGGCCAGCAGTTCGCCGATCAGCGCCGGAATCGACACTCGCTCCCAGTTCAGCACCAGGCGGTTAGAGTCGATCTGGGAGATGTTCAGGAAGTCGTCCACCAGGGTGCCGAGCCGGTCGGCGTTGAGCTTGATGGTGCCCAGGAATTCACGCTGCCGATCGGTGAAATCGCCCGCCACGCCCAGCAGCAGCAGGTCAGAGTAGCCCTTGATGCTGGTCATGGGCGTGCGCAGCTCATGCGACACATTGGAGATAAACTCCGACTTCAGGCGGTCAACCTCCACCTCGCGGGTGATGTCGCGCAGCACCGAGACAGTCCCCAGGAACTGGTCGCGGATCATCACCGGCGCCAGGGTCACGTTGATCACCCGCTGGTCAATGCTGACCACCTCGTTCAACGTTTCCCCGGCCTGCACGCTCGCCGGACGCGCCACCCAGTCCGCGATCGTGGCGGCCCAGCGCTCGCCACCCCGGGTGAACAGCCCGGTAATCCGCTCGACGGGCTTCTCCAACACCTCGGTGCGCCGCAGATCGAGCACCCGTTCCGCCGCATTGTTGACGAGGATGACACGCCCCTGCTCGTCCGCCACCAGCACACCATCCGCCACGCCTTCCAGAATAGCGTTGCTCTTGGTGGTCTCCACCTGCTGCTCGCGCACCATATCGCCCAGTTGCTCGGCCTGCTCCCGGATGAAGGTGTACAGCGCCGCATTGTTGATCGACGCCGCCAGCTGGTTACCGGCGGCTTCCACCAGGCGCAGGTGATCAGCAACAAACACGCCCGGCTGGCCGGCCAGCAGCAACAGCACGCCCAGCACCTCCTCCCCGGTCTCCAGCAGCACGGCCAGCGCGGAATGCGCCTCCGCGGCGCAGCCTGCCGCCACCGCCGCCCAGCGCGGATCGGCGTGCACATCATCGATCACCAGCGATTGGCGATCGGCCATCACCTGGGCCGCCAGCGCAGTGTCCAGGTCCGCCCCGCCCTCCGGTGCGGGTGCGGCCAGCGGCTGGCCCAGCTCCGCCCGGCGGTACAGGCGCTGTTCCTCCGGATCCACCAGCAGGATGATGCTCTGCTCCGCGCCGATCGCCTGCGCCAGCAGGTCAAGCGCGCGGTTCAGCACGCGCCCCAGGTCCAGCGTGGCGGATAACTCGGCCGTGATCGTGTACAGCACGTTCAGGCGGTCGCGCTCGGCACGCACGTCTTCTGTCGCCACCTGCACGCGGCGCTCAAGCTCCTGGTTGAACCGGCGCAGCTCCGAAAAGAGGCTCGCGTTCTGGACGGCCACCGCCAGCTGGCTGGCCACCGTGGTCAGAATACGCTGCTCGTTGAGGCCGAAAGCCCGCGAACGGTGGCGATCCGCCACGGCCAGCACGCCAACCGCCTGGAAGCCGAGGTCAAGCGGCACCGCCAGGAAACAGGCCGCCTCCGGCACCGCGCTGGTAATGTGCAGGTTCTGGCGCACCACCTCAACCGATTCCTCCCCGGCCAGCAGCAGCGGACGATTGTTGCGCACCACCCAGGAAAACTCGTCTGCGCCCAGCGGCCGGGCCGGCAGGCTGGTTTCCTGCCCGTCAGCCAGGGCAACCGGGAAGCTGAGCAGATCGTTCTCATGATCGTACAGCGCCAGGTACAGCACCTCCGAACGGGTGAGTGACGGCACCTGCTCGCGCACAAGCGGGTACAGCTCGCGCAGGTCGACGGCCGCGGAGACCGCCCGGCTCAGATCGTTGATCAGGAACCCTTCACGCACCTGGTTGGCGGTTTCGCGGCTCAGGCGGGCGTTCTCAATCGCGATCGCCGCCTGCCCGGCCAGCGTCCAGGCGATGCGCTGCTCGCTGACGCCAAAGCTGCGATACGCGCTCTGCTGTTCGATCACCACCAGCCCAATGGCGTTCTCGCGCACCACCAACGGTACCAGCATCCGCGCCAGGCTGCCCAGCACCGCCATCTCGGCCGCTTCGGCCGGCTGTTCGGCGCTATCTGCCGGGATGACCGCGATTTCGCGCTGCTCCAGCACCCGCCGCCGCAGGGGATACGCCGCCAGGGGATACGTCGTGCCGTCTGGAATCGGAGACTGCCCGCCGTCCATCACCTGGACATCGGCATACACCACCAGGTCCTGCTCAACCTCATCCCACAGCATCACGGTGGCGCGGTCAGCGCCCAGCGCGCGCGGCATATGCCGCGCCACGTTGGTGATAACCTCGTCCAGGTCCAGGCTTTGCCCCGCCGCCTGAGACGCCTCGAACAGCGTCTCCAGCTCGCGGGTACGGATGTAAGACTGCTCCAGCAGGTTAGCATTCTGCAGCGCGATCGCCGCCTGCCCGGCGATGGTCTGCACCAGGTCCTGCTGTTCGCGGGTGAAGACCCGCTGCTGGCCAACGGATTCCAGGCTGAGCAAGCCGATGGCCTGCCGCCCGATGACAAGCGGCACCAGCAGCAGCGATTGCACACCGCGCGCCTTGAACACATCCAGCCTGTCCGCCAGCAGTGGCGCCTGCTGAACGTCTTCCACGGCCAGCGGCTGCAGCGTCTGGCGCAGATGCACCAGCGCCGGGCTGTCCAGGGCAATCACATCGGTCGGCGGGGCATCCCCGCGCGGGAAATCCATGACCACCCGCCCGATGCGCAGACTGGCATCGAGCAGCACCGCCCGGGCCGTGCTCACCCCCACAGCGGCGGCGCTCTCCTGCAGGGCCACCTCGAAGATGTTCTCAATGTCCAGGGATTGAGCCAGCTTGGTCGAAACGCGGTTGAGCAGGCTCAGACGTTCCGTTTGCTCGGTCAATTCCTGGGCGCGGTGGCGGGCATCCGCGAACAGACGCGCATTTTCCAGGGCGACCGCGCCGAGGTTAGCCACCCGCTGGACCAATTCCAGGCGGCCTGACTCAAACCCGGCAGCATGCGGCACGGCGCTGGCAGCCCGCAGCACACCCACCGCCCTGCCGCCGACCATCATCGGCACGAACATGGCGCTGCGCTCTCCGGCGGCCCACCCGGCGCGGGCATCATCCTGCGCGGGGGAGTTCGCATCCAGATGGATCAGACGGCCGTTGCCCTCCGCCAGCACCTCACCCAGCAGCGTTCCCGCCGCGGGAACATCCTCGCCAGCCTGTACCTCAATCTGACCGGCCTCACGCACGCGGGCACTCAGGGTGGCGAACGCGGCGCGATCCGGGTCGTGCTGCGCCACCGTCAACGTCGTGAACGACACAAAGCGCTGCAGGCCATCGGCCAGCGCGCGGACGATACGATTGGCGTCCAGCGTGCTGGTCGCTTCGCGCATCATCTCGTTGAAGAACGCTTCCTGCTCGGCGGCCCGGCGGGTCTCCTGGTACAGGCGCGTCGTCTCGATAGCGTTGGCGGCCTGGCCGGCGAACAGCGCAATCGGACGCATCGACGCCTCGGTCGGGGCGTCGCCGTTCGTCGGCCCTTCCATACCGATCAGACCGATCAGGTTGGAATCCGTGCCGTAGATGGGCAGGATCACCTGGTCGGCAGGATGCCAGCGGTCGGCCGGTGCCGTTATCGTCGGTGGCGTGCTACCCCGCAGGTGCGCGATCACCCAGGGCGCGTCATGGCGCAGGTAGAACGCGGTCCCCAGGCGCAGTTCGTAAAACTCCGGGTCGGAAAGCCAGCGCCGCAGCGCCGCGCCTGGCACAAGGTTCTGCTGCAAGCGTTCCAGTTCGGTCTCGCTGTACCCCTCCGCGATGACGGTCGTGGGGTCCATGTTCGCATCGCGCAGGGAAATGTGCACCTGTCCCCAGCCCGCGCTGCGAATGCCCTGCGCCACCACCTGCAACCGGCCGGGAACGTCCGCCGCACGCTGGATGTCGTCCGCCACGGCGTACAGGCGCTCCAGCAGGTCACGCTCACGGCGCGCCACATCCGCATCGCGCTGGATGGCCTGCAGCAGGCGCTGGTTTTCAATCGCAATCGCGGCCTGCTGGGCGAAGATCTCCAGCGGCTCCAGCGTGGAGCGCACCGGCCGCCGGCCATCCAGCGGCGCGTCCACGCTCATGATGCCCAGCAGGCGCCCCTGCGAATCGCGCAGCGGCACGATCAGCGCATCGTTGGGCTGCCAGCGCTGGCTGGCGGCCTCGCCGCCGGCATACTCGGCATGATAGACAAAGTCGTCATCCCGTAACTGCGCCGCCCACTCCGCCTGCTGCTCCGCCGGCAGGAAATACGACTGGCTGATGCGGAATTTGTCCTGCAGGGCATGCGCCACCTGCTCCCGGGACAGGATCACACGACGCAGCTCCTCAAAGGTCGCCAGCGGGATACCCGCCTGCGCCACCCGCCGGAATCCGTCATGCGCCTCGTCATAGAGGCTGATCAGCACCAGGCTGAACCCGGTGGAGAGATGGACCGCATGGGCGACGGCATCCAGCAGGCGTTCCACACTCTGCCCCCCGCGAAACACCTGGCCAAGCTCAAAGATCTGGCTGAGCTGTTCCACGCGGCGGCTGAGGAGCTGGTTGCGGCTGATCTGCTCCCGGAACTGGGCGGCGTTAATGTACGCCGCCGCCGCTTTGAGCGCCATGGCCTGCCCGAAGGTCACCGCCTGTTCGTCGAACATACCCGGTCGCTGGTCGTAGATATGCAGCACGCCGATCATCCGCGCGCCGAACAGCACCGGCACGGCCAGCGCCGATCCTGCCCACACCGGCTCCGGCTGCAGATCGCTGGCGCTGTAGTCAGCCACAAGGACCGGCGTCCCGCTGCGCAGGGCCTGCTGCTCGATTGGCACTTCGCCAGCGAGCGCCGGGATCTCGCCATGACGGCGCAGCATCTCCGGCTGGTCAACGTCCGCCCACTCCTCCTGCGGGGTGCGCAGCAGCAGCGTGCAGCCGCTCACTTCCAGGGCGCGCGGCGCTTCCTGCAGGATGATCTCGGTCACCTGCTCCAGCGCGACCGTCAGCGACAGCGCGCTGCTGACCCGTTCCAGCGCCACCAGTTCGGCCATGCGGCGCTGCAGCGCGCTATCAGTCGTCTGCATCAGGCGCACCCGCTCGAGCGCCACACTTAACTGGGCAGCCAGCGGAACCAGGCGATCCAGATCGGCGACAGTGTAGAAACCGCTTGCGGGATTCGCCACCACCAGCTCGCCCAGCTTTTCGCCACCGGCGGCCAGCGGCGCGATCAGCGCCTGGCGCAGGCCGAGCGCCTGCACCGCCGGCCGGTAGACGGGCAGCAGGTTGGCATCCGTCCCCAGGCGGTTATTGAGCATGGGCTGCCCGGCCAGCACGGCACTCTGGGCC
Organism: uncultured Anaerolineae bacterium; assembly: GCA_964530495.1. Classification (GTDB taxonomy): domain Bacteria; phylum Chloroflexota; class Anaerolineae; order Aggregatilineales; family Ch27; genus CAZGYW01. The sequence goes on along the minus strand of CAZGYW010000049.1, from coordinate 4,008 downwards.
GCACCTGGCCCCACGGCATCCACAACCAGCGGCTCCGGCAGGGTCGCGCCCACCACATGGCCGGGCAGCAGGCGCAGCTCGCCCGTGGTCTCGTCCAGCAGGCGCACGAACGCGATGGCGCTTGCAAAGAAGCCCGCGATTTCCTGCAGAGAGTCGCGCAACAGCCGGTCCAGCGGCAGGCGCTGGCTGAGCACGTCGGATACCCGGCGCAGGGTGCTCAACGTCTCCGCGTGAGTCTGCACCGCGTCCAGCAGCCCTGCGTTCTCCCGGATAACCGCCAGCTGGGCGGCAAAGATCGTCGCCAGCCGGACATCGTCCCGCGTGAACGGGCGCCCGCCCTGCTTATTGCCGGCCAGCAGCGCCCCCAGCGCCTGCCCGCGAACGACCAGCGGCACGAGCAGTACCTGCCTGATCCCGACCCAGCTCGCCAGGTCTGTCAGGCCGCTTTCGATGGCCGCCGGGTCCTGGCGCACATCGGCGGAGAGCCAGCCCTCTTCCTCCGCCCAGCGTTTCGCCAGCGCCGTGCCGGGCGCGATCGAAATCTGGAGGTAGTCCAGCACACCGGGATCAATCCCGTAGAACGCAGGATGGGCGACAAGCGCCTGCCGCGCGGGATCGTGGAGCAGCACCCCCGCCATCTCCGCCCGGAGCAACGCCGCAATCCGTGGCGCCGCCTCACGGTAGACCGCCGCTTCATCCGGAAGCTGCCCGAGTTCGGCGCTGAACGCCTGCAGCGCCGCAAATTCGTCCCGGTGATAGCGCTCCCGATCCTGCAGCCGGATGCTTTCCACCACGACCGCCGCCTGGTCCGCCAGGATACCCAGGCGCTGCATGTCCTGGGCGGAGAATGCCCCCCCGTGCTCCGGGTTGGTGGCCAGCACCAGCCCGATCCGGCGCCGGCCGATGAGCAGCGGCATCAGGGCCAGGGCACGGATGCCAACCAGATCGCGGTAATCGTGCAGCCCGATCGCGTCCAGCAGCCCTTCGTCGTCCGCGGCCGTGGCCTGCCAGCCGCGCTCGCTCTCCCACACGCGCCGGGCGATGCCATCCGCGGGCAATTGGAAATTGATGAGCGCGACGGCCCGATCCGGCAGCCCGGCGAACGGCAGCTCCGCCACCAGGCGTTCGCCATCCGGGTCATGGAGGAACAGGCCGCACTGTTCCACGGCCAGCGTGGTCGCGATCTGGGCGGAGAGCGCGGCGAACAGATCGCGGCGGCTGACCGGTTCCGCCGCCACATGCGCGATGGCCTGCAGGCCGGCCAACTGGCGGGCGTGCTCGGCATCCGCCCGGTACACGCGGGCGCGGTCAAGCGCCAGCGACGCCTGATCCGCCACCGCCCCGGCGAGCGCCAGCGCCTCCAGTCCGAACGCGCCCGGCTCCGCCTTCACCAGTTGGAGGACGCCCAGCCCGTTCCCATTGCTGTGCAGCGGCACGCCGATATAGCTTTCGAAGGCGGCATCCGCCACGCCGCCACTCCCGGCAGCAGCACGCCCGGCCTGCTCCACCAGCAGCGGCTCACCGGTGGCGGAGACCCGCCCGGCATAGTCCGCGGCCCCGGCCAGCGCCCGGAGCAGCGTCAGGTCGCCAAGCTGGGCCTGAACGCGCAGTTCGCCCGTCTCAGGATCGCGGAGCAGCACCTGCCCGGCGTCAAACGCCAGCGCGGCGCGCAAACCGGGCAGCAACGCGTTGAGAATGTCCGCCAGCGGGGCATTGGCGCGGGCCAGTTCGCCCACCTGGCTGAGGGCCACCAGGGCCTGGGTGGCCCGGGGATCGTACTCGGCGCGGGCGCTGGCCAGGTCGCGCAGCACCACCACCATGTAATGCGCATCTTCACCGGGCACCCGGTGGGACGAGGCTTCCACCCGGCGCTGGCCGATCTGCAGCAGCGCCCGCCCCTCAGCCGCGAAGAGATCGCGGAAGGTGTCCGGCGGGGCAGCCACGGCGGCCAGCATCTCCAGGTCCGGCTCCGCGCCATCCAGGGCGAACCACTGGCGCGCATGCGGGTTGGCGAAGGTGATCAGCCCGTAGCCGCGGGCCACCAGGATCGCATCGGAGGTACTCGCCAGGTTAACCGGCACCGCCGGCTGCGCGGGCTGCGTTCCCTCCAGCCCGCCGCGCAGCCGCGTGAACAGGTACACACCCGCCAGCAGCACGGCCCCCGCGATAATGAGGAAGAAAGCCAGTTCCATGTGTTCGCTGCTTCGCTATGCTGAGGTCAGTCCGCGCAGAATCACCACTCCGTCTCGTATTCTTTCAGCGGCGCATGGCCCCCGGTGCGGCGGTCTTCCGCGGCCAGTTCCGTAATCTCGCGGATGTCGGCAAACGTCTGAGTACGGGCGGAGACCATGCCAGAAGAAACCGTCATCAGCGGCACCTGGCGGTCCTCGCCATCGGCCTGCACGATCACGTACCCGCGCTCGCGATCGATAAAGGAGTAGTGCTGCTTGATCTGCTCCGCAAACTGCGCCTTGATCGTGTCCACCAGCTTCTGCGCGTCGTCAACATGGGTGATGACGACGAAGTTATCCCCGCCCGGATGCCCGACAAAGTCATTCTCGCGGCCGTGCGCGTCCACCACGTCGCCCAGCAGAATCGCCATAAAGCGCTGGACTTCGGCGCCGGCCACAAAGCCGTAAACATCCTTGAACGCCTCCAGGTTGTTGATCTTGAGGTCAATATACGTCCAGGTATTGATGTGCGGGTTGCGCATCAGCGCCCGGAGCTGGTCTTCGATCAGGCGGCCGCTGGGCAGGCCGGAGTTGGGGTCGGTGAGCGAGATCATCTCGGAGCGCTGGATCGCGTTCTGCACGCGCAGGCGCAGCTCCTCGATGTCAAAGGGCTTGGTGACGTAATCATCCGCGCCCAGCTCCAGCCCGGCGATCTTGTCGCTGCGCTCATCCTTCTGGGTCAGGAAGATGATCGGGATGTGGCTGGTCCGCGTCGTGGTGCGCAGCTCCTTGCACACGGTATAGCCGTCCACATCGGGCAACATAATGTCCAGCACGATCAGGTGCGGCAGTTGCTTGCGCGTAAGCGCCAGCGCATCGCCCCCGCGCGGGGCAATCTGGACCTCATAGCCCTGGCCGCTGAAGTAAATACGCAGCATATTGGCGATATCAACATCGTCTTCGACCACCAGAATTTTGGCTTTGCTCATCCTGTGCTACTCCCCAGCGCGAAGGCCCGGCCAGGCGGGGAACGCGGCCCTGAACCCTTGACGGGCAAGACTCTCGTACGCTGCTAACTATACTGTTGAACAGACCCCCACGCCAGCCGGAAGCCATCAACAGCGTTCCACGGGGCATGAGCGGGCCATCTGCTATTGACTCTAGCATGCTCCGGGCCAACCGGGGGTTCAGATTGGTTAAAAACGGGTAAATTCGCGCGGCGCGGCCGGTTGCGATCAGCTGGACGGGCGCGGTGACCAGGTGCGCCGGTTGCGGGCGGCCTGCTCCCGCACATGCGCGATCTGCGCCTCCGTCACCGGGCCGCGCTCGAAGCTGCGGAAAGGCCCCAGCCGGAAGCCGTGCCGGTCGGCGATCGCGCTGATCTCGCGCACCTGTTCCAGTGTGATCTGCTTGCCAAGGCTGTAATCAGCGTAGCGCCCGTCCAGCGCCAGTGCCATCGTCTCCGCCATACAGGCGTAGGCCATCCGCGGCGGGAAGCCGAAATCAAAATGGAAATCCACCTCGCCCGGCACTTCCACCATCCCGCCTTCGATCACCAGCACGTCGTCGCGCAGCGCCCCCACCCGCGCGGAAACATCCCGCGGGCGGGCCACGTCACACACCACGGCCCCCGGCTTGAGGTGCTGCGGCTCGATCACGGTTTCAAGCGCGCTGGTCACCGTCAGCACCAGGTCGGCGTCATAGATGCCATCCGGCGTCACGGCACCGGTCAGGGCCGCCCGCCCCGCAGCCGCGCAGCGTGCCCGGACCGCGTCCAGCACCTCCGGGCGGCGGCCCACCAGCACCAACTCGGCCACTTCCCCGGCCAGCAGCTCCG
>CAZGYW010000048.1:0-10423 GCA_964530495.1 uncultured Anaerolineae bacterium | reverse complement strand
TCCTGATTGCCCGCGACGGCAATGTCAAGCGCATCCGAATGGAGGATGTGCCGGGCTTGAGTGCCAAGGCATTCCCGGCAATGAACGTCGGTGACTCACGGCTTGGCTGGGTTATGCTCGTCCGCGAAGATAGCGAGGTGTTGCTCGTCACTGCACAGGCCCAGGCCATCCGCTTTTCGGTGGCTTACGTGCGGCCCACCGGCCTGCCGGCGGGTGGCATGCGAGGCATCAAGCTGATGGGCCAACGCGACCAGGTGGTTGGCGCGGGTATCGTGGACGAGCGCAAGCATGTCTGGGTCATCACCGACACCGGCGTGGCCAAGTACACGCCGATGGCCGAGTACCCGGCCCAGGGCCGCGCCGGCAGCGGCGTGATCACGATGCGCCTGCCCGAAGACGCGCTCGGCCTGACCGCCGCCGCCGTGGGCCGCCAGGACGACAACATCGTAGTCGTGACAGACAAGGGCAAGCCCAAGTACATGCGCATCAGCCTGGCGCCCAGGGGTGGCCGCAATACCCGCGGTGATTATGTCATTTCGCTCAAGAACAAAGAGGTGGTGACCGGCGTCGTTCAGTATCAGGAGCGGGTGGACGCCTCATAAGCGGTCCATCTTGCGATGTGCGCGGGCCTCACGGTATCGAGCGCCGCCTGGCAGCCAGCGCCTCAAACGCCCGGTCGTAACGTGGCGCGAGCATCTTCCAGTCGTACTGCGCCACATGTGCGCGCAGTTCAGTCGGCGCCGGCTGTGGGTCTGCCAGCCAGCGTCGCAGCGCCTGGAATACCTCACCTTCCAGATACAGGTAGCGGTCGTGGTAAGCTGCCGGGATCAGGTCAGGGTAGTTGAGCCGGCGCGGGAGAAGAGGCACGCATCCGCAGTAGATGGCTTCGGCCGTGCTGATTCCGAAAAAATCGTGGTGTGCGGTGCTGACCTGCACGTCTGCCTGCCATAACAGGCGGGCGTACTCCTCAAAGCACAGGTACCCGTACTGGATCACACGCTCGCCCAGTATCGTGCGTGCCTGTTCGAACTCGGCTGGCACCTCGCGCAGGTTCTCTCCGGTCAGCGCCACGGAAAAATCTACCCCTTCACTCGCCAGACGACAGGCCGCATTAAGAAACGCAGCGGGATTCTTGTCGTAATCCCAGCGGTGATTCCACACGATCAGCGGGGGCTGACCACGTGCCTTCAGCTCCCGAAACGCATCAAACCGGCGCAGCGCCAGCCCCAGCGGCAGCACCGCAGATCGCTCCCGCAGAACACCGATGCTGTCCAATTCGTTGAAATCGGGATAGTGTTTCAACAGGCGCGGCAATTCCTCAAAGAACGCTTCCTGATGAAACCGGCTGTTGAAGAAGATGGCATCTGCCGCCATGGCGCTGCTGTAGTTGATCAGGGCGAGCTGCAAGTGCTGCTCCTGGCGCTGGCGCGGCCCCATCGGGTAAGTGAGCTGGTTTTCGTGAAAGTAGATCGCGGTCGGAATACTCGCAGTCATGCGCCGCGTCAGCGCCAGAAACACCCCCAGGTTAAGCATATCCGAGGCGAGGATCAAGTCTGGCCGAACCTCGCGCTCTGCGTACAGGCGCGCCAGGGTCACCGCCCCACCCTGCATCCGCCATTTCCAGTACTGACCCGGCAGACTCAGAATCGTGATGGTATGTGCGCTCTGCGCCGCGTAGCCGTCCATCCACGCCCGGTGCGAACCGGTATCATATGGCTCAATAATGAGGATGTTCATCCAGCATCGACCCTGTAAACAAAAAAACCACATGAATGGCGTTTCATGTGGCTCCAGAAGTAAATCGGGGACAACTCCTAAAGACCGCTGATAGCCTGCTGGACTTCGCTGGCCAGCGCGGCGGTTTCCGGGCTGGGTGCAACCCCCAGCGACTGGAGCAATTCGTTCTCAAGACGCGAATAGACCGCCAGCGCTCGTGTGGGCTGACCGCCGCGCCAATACAGCTGCATTTGCACGCGAGCCAGATCTTCCCGCTGGGGATACGCGCCGAACGCCCAGTTGTACAGGCCGAGCGCTTCAGCCTCGCGGTGATCATCCTCGTACAACCGGGCCAGCGCTGTGAGGGCATCGACATAGGTCATCCGCAGTTCTTCCCTGCGCCGAACCGCCCAGGGCTGGTCGAATTCGGCCAGGAATTCCCGGTCGTGCAGCCGGATCGCCTGCTTCAGCAACGCCTCTGCGCGTTCAGGGTCATCCTCGACCGCGCTGTTCTGAACAGCTTCCACAAACGCAACAACGTCATAGTACAGGTCAACGTTGGGGGCAATCCGGTAGAATCCGGAAGAATAGACTGTCAGGTCTACCCCAAGGATCTCGCTGATTTTGCGCTTTGTAACGTGAAAGACGTTGGTCGCCTCGCGGGTAGACAGCTCCGGCCAGAAGGTGGAGAATACTTCGTCCCGGGTGGTCATGCCGCGGTCGATGAAATAAAAGAACAGCGCGCGGGGCAGCGCCCCATCCCACTGATCGATCTGGCGACCGTTAATGAACACCTGTCCGGAACCCAGCGCCCGAACTTCCAGCAACACACGTGTCTGGTCGGCGGTTGTATAGTCCAGCAGCATATCTCCGGGTGAAACCGGCAGCACCGCAACCATGCCGCGCTCGGTCCGGCTCATCAATTCCCGTGGCCAGGTGCGGCTGTCGATAAGAAAGCGCACCGCCCCCCCGCACCGCTCCGCAGCTTTGGCAACGAAATCCGCGACAGCCCCGGATGCGCAATCAAACGCATTAAGCACAATCACCAGCGGCTGGATGGGCTGTACCGCGCGCGCAAAGGCATCAACCGCCGCCCTGACCGTGACTTCCTCAAGGTGCTCCAACTCGGCCCCCAGCACCTCGCGGAAAACAATCTGCAGGGCCTGCCACAACGCCCCCAGTGATGGATCAGGGCAGGCCAGCGACACAAACAGCGCGTCGCCACTGCCATGAGCAACCAGGGCGCTGGCCAGCGCATTGCGATACCGAAATTGCGGGTGCAACACTATCACATTTTGCTGCACTGGCAGGCTTTTATATTCCTTCACCGCCGCAGCAATCATTTTGGCGTAAGACATCTCTGCCCCCTGCATGCGTCGTGCCACCTGCACGTTCGATCGCCCGGAACGAAGCCAGCATCCGGTATTTTCCTACTGTAAGTATTATAGCAGCTTGGTATTTTTCACACAAATACCAACCTGCGAAGGCAACTATACGGCGCTATTAACCCCCGCACCTCGCTATTCCGCAAGCAGAGCAGTCGCGAAATCAATCACGGGCTGGCTGATCCGGCCGCGCTGAATCAGGCGCACAATGCCTGACTCATCCACAAGCACCGTGACTGGCACAAAGTCCAGCTGGTACTGAGCCGGTAGAATGCCCGCTGTATCGATCATCACCCGGAGATCATCGGGGTATTCGGCCAAAAAGGCCTCGTAGGAAGCAGCCTCATCCCAGATGTTCACGAAAACCACATCGAACGGCAGATCAGCGCGATCCGCAGCGATAAGCACCGGAAATTCCTCCAGACACGGTGCGCACCACGCCGCCCAGAAATTGATCATCACCGGCCGGCCGATCAGATCGAGTTGAAACGCCTCTCCACGCCGCGTCTCCAGTCCGAACGCTGGCATCTTCTCGCCAATGGTAAGCACCACATCCGGTGCTTCCTGGGCGCCAAGCACCCCTCCGTGCCACACCGTCGAGGCGTTTGCCGCCAGGTTCGCCTCCTCGACGGCGGCAGCCAGCATCAACAGTGTCTCGTTCATGGGTTGAGGCGTGTTCTCGGCGGCCGGGCTGGCCGGCAGTGTGGCAATCACTGCCAGTGGTGTGGGGGTTATGCTCAGCGGAACGGTAGCTACTACACTACCTGGCAGCAGAACGGCGCCAGAAGCCAGAGCTAACACCAACCCAAACGCAGCTGCTCTCCGTCGTCTGGCGCCAGGCGCGGCGGCAATCCCCGGCGCTTTCATGGGCGCACCATCACATCGCCGTCCGGCGGTGGACTTCAACCACGTTCGGCAGCCGCTCGATCTTGCTCATCACTCGCGTGAGCTGGTTGATATCGGCGATTTCCATCGTGACCAGAAATGTCGCCACGTTCTGGCGCGTGGTGATGTTCACATTCGACATATTGATCTTTTCATTGGCGATGACCGCGCCAATATCGCGCATCAACCCCTCACGGTCAAAGGCGACAATCATCACCGGCACCGGGTAGGACTTGCTGGGCTGGTCATTGCGCCGCCAGCTAACGGTGATCAAGCGATCCGGTTCGCTCGTGTTCAGTACGTTCTTGCAGTCGCTGCGATGAACGGTAATGCCCCGCCCTCGGGTGATGTAACCGACGATCTCGTCACCGGAGGTAGGGTTGCAGCACCGGGCCAGGTTAACCAGCAGTCCGCTCCCTGCTCCCGCGATCTCAACCCCGTCAGAGACATCAATCGGCTTCTCGCCATCGGCCGGAGAGTCGGCCCGTGGCTGCTCACTGCTGAGGATGCGCTCGCGAATTTGATCGCCAGTGATGTCCCCATAGCCAATTGTCGAGAGAAAATCATCAGGGCGGGCGTAGCCGAACAACAGGGCCACCTTGTCGTAACCCATGCCTTCACGCCCGAGCAAGCGCAGTTCCCGATCAAGCGTCTCACGCCCCACCCGCCGTTCAGCATCCAGGATGCGGGAGGCAATCTGCCCGCTGTTGACATCACCGTGGCCAATCGCCGCCAGCAGGTCATCGGCCTTCATCCTGAAGAGCATTGCCACATCATCATGCGACATGTCCGCCCGGCCCAGCCGCTTGAGCTCGCGTTCCAGCGAGGTGCGGCCCGCCGCAATGTTGTTCTCACGATTCTGTTTGCGGAACCACTGGCGGATCTTGGACCGGGCGCGGGAAGTGGCCGTATAGCCCATGTGTGGGCTGAGCCAATCGAGACTCGGTCCACCCCGCTTGGCTGTGAGGATCTCAACCCGGTTGCCGGTCTGCAGCTTGTGATCCAGCCCGACCAGCACCCCGTTCACTTTGGCGCCCCGGCAGCGATTACCGATCTCAGTGTGGATATAGTAGGCAAAGTCAACCGGCGTGGCGCCCGCCGGCAAATCCACGATGTCGCCCTTCGGCGTAAAGGCGTACACCCGATCCTGGAAGACCTCTGATTTCAGCGTATCTACGAAATCATTGGCGTCCTCAAGCTCTTCGTCTTCATCCTTAAAAGCCATCAAATAGCGCAGGTAGCTGATCTTGCGCTCAAACGCTTCTGTCTCGCGCTTGTTGCCTTCCTTGTAGCGCCAGTGAGCGGCAATACCATATTCTGCGCTCCGGTGCATCTCCCAGGTGCGGATCTGGACTTCGAGCGGCTTGCCCTGCTCATCATGCACCGTAGTGTGCAGGCTCTGGTAGAAGTTGTCCTTCGGCGCTGCGATGTAGTCGTCAAACTCACCCGAAATCGGCCTCCACAGCGCGTGAATCAGCCCCAGCGCCTGGTAACACGCTGTCATGTCATCCACCAGAACACGCACCGCGCGGACATCATACACCTGGTCGTAAGGCACATCCTTGCGCTGCATCTTGCGGTAAATGCTGTAGATGTGCTTCGGGCGGCCGCTGACTTTGGCTTTGATGCCCGCCTCCTCCAGCCTTTCAGTGAGTTGGCGGATAATCCGGTTGAGGTCCTTTTCGCGTTCGACCCGCCGCTCGTCAATCCGCGTCGCAATATCCCGGTACATCTGGGGATCAAGGTAACGGAACGCCAGGTCCTCAAGCTCCCACTTCATCTGCCAGATACCGAGCCGGTTGGCAAGCGGGGCAAAAATGTCCATCGTTTCCTGTGCGACTTCCACCTGCCGTCCCGGGTCAAGATAGCCCAGCGTGCGCATGTTGTGCAGGCGATCCGCCAGCTTGATCAGCACAATGCGCACATCGTCATTCATCGCCAGGAAGGTCTTACGCAGAAACTCAGCATCGCGGTCGCGGTGCTTGCCAGAAACCTGGGTCGGCAGGTGCTCCATCTTGGTGACGCCATCGACCAGCCGCGCCACATCCTCCCCAAAACTGTTTTCGATCTCCTCCAGGGTAAGCGAAGTATCCTCTACCGTATCATGCAGCAGCGCCGCAGCTATGGTCGGCGCGTCCATGTTCAGCTCAACCAGAATCTGCGCAACCGCGACGCAGTGCACAAAATAAGGCTCCCCGGAACGCCTCTTCTGGCCCTGGTGCGCAAGCTCCGCCCGCTTGTAGGCATGCTCAATCAGCGTGACATCCGCTGGAGTCAGGTTGGTCAGGCCACTGAGAAGGTGTTCAAGATCGATCATCTGAGGTTCCCGAAATGCCTGCAGCCGCTGTGTTGGCCTGGATGCTGTCACAAGTATAGTCAGCGCCCACCCTGCAGACAAGACCCTCAAAGCCTGCTATAATCCACTTCCTGAAAGATTGGATAAATCGCGCAAATCGTCTCTTTCAAAGGAACCAGCTATGACGTTCGTTGCCAATCAGGGCCGGTCGGCACAAACACTGCGAATAATCGGAATCATGCTGGCTATACTGGGCCTCGGTGTCGCAGCCTACATGACCTGGGCGGAGCTGACCGGCAATGCCACAAGCTGCCCTGGCCACGTACAGGACGCGACTGGTGAACCGGGGACAATCGTTGTGGACTGTGGTTTTGTGCAGAAAAGCGTCTACGCCCGCGTATTTGGCATCCCTGTCGCGGTGCTGGGTGTGATTGGCTACGCCGCCATTGTGGCGATATGGCTGCTGGAAAACCGCAGTGCCATCCTGCATGAATACGGGCACCTGCTCGTGTTTGGCATGGCCCTGTTCGGTCTGCTGTTCACACTCTATCTCACCTATACTGAACTGTTCATCATGTACACCGTGTGTACCTGGTGCCTCATTTCCGCAGTGCTCATGACCCTGATCTTTGTTATCGCCGTACTACGCCTGGCACAGTCGATGCGAACGCCTGCCAGATAGCTATCAGCACCCACGTCCTGACCTGCTCTTCGCACCTGCTGAATTTTCTCGTAGAATCAAACAGCGGCATCGGGTACCGGTGCCGCTGTGGTCATTGCTAATTGGGTTGCTTATCAGGCCCAACCTGCCGGCCTGCTTAACCTTTGCGCTGCTGAAGTGTGCGGGCCAGGATTTCTGCCTGCTTGCTGCGCATGGTTTCCTGCTTGTTCTTGCGCTTGCCGGTAGCCTGGCGCGGATGCTCTTCGGCCAGGTCGGTGCCTTCCATGGCGCGCCGCAGTGCCAGTTCCATCGCCGTCGGCACCTGCTCATTTTCGTCCTCGGCCAGGGCCTCGGCCGCCACACTCGCCGGTTCTTCCAGGGCCTTGATGCTCAGGTCAATCTGGCGCTTCTGGGCATTGATCGACAGCACCTTCACCTGAACCTCGTCCCCGACCTTCACAATGTCCTCGGGGTTCTTGACATACTCAGCTGCCAGCTCAGACACATGGATCCGGCCCGGCCGCTCAGTCCCCAGGTCAACAAAGGCGCCAAACCGCTCGACGCGAATAACGCGCCCGGTCACCACCGCGCCCGGCTTGATCTCAGACAGTTCGACTGCCGCCGGCTGAACCATGGTGAGGCTGAAGCGCCGCTTCTCGCGGTCAACCGTCATCACCCACACGTTGACGGTGTCGCCCTCTTTCACAACGTCAGTGACATTGCGAACATGGCCGGAGCTAAGCTGTGAAATATGGAGCAGGCCATCCTGGCCCACACCGACATCAACAAACGCTCCAAACAATTCCACCTTCTTAACGACACCGGTCAATGCCATCTTCGGCTGAAGGTCATTGAAGGATGTCGGCTTTTCTCCGCTGGTCACTGCCATTGTGAAGGACTCCTTGCGCTTTCGATTTTGTGCCCGCAGTCTGAACAGACAGGGGAGCATTATACTCCTGGAATGGCCCTCCGGCAATGGTCTTTTCGGAGCCGATTACCTTGCCCGGAGAATCAGTCCGTCCCGGCTGCAGCGAGTTCCGCGTCGATTACCTGCTGGAAAACCGCCAGCGGCTGCGCCCCGACCACCGCCCGACCGTTGATGAAGAAGGCTGGCGTACCCTGCACGCCATAGGTCAGCCCTTCCGTGAAATCCGCTTCGATTTCCGACTTCATCGCTTCACTGTCAACACAGGTCTGGAACGCTTCCTGATCGAGGGCCAGCGTGCCGGCCAGTTCGCTCAGCTTCGCCGCATTGCCGATATCGGCCTGATTGGCGAACAACAGATCATGATACTCCCAGAACAGCTCATCACTCTGTTCAGACACGCACTCCGCAGCCAGAGCAGCCAGCTCACCGCCGACCACCGGGAAATCGCGATAGACAAAGCGGATCTGGCCCTCATACTGCTCCATAAGCGCACCGAAAGTCTGCGTATGGAACCGCCCGCAGAATCCGCACCGAAAATCCGAAAACTCCACAATCGTGATCGGAGCATCCTCCGGTCCCAGGGCGGGATCGTCGTCAACGCTGATATCCTGGACACCTGGCGCTGCCCGCGGCGCCTCTGCTACCGCCGCGGCGCCTTCCTGCTGTTGAAGGTCGTAGGCGGCGAAGGCAGCGTTTACGGCGTTGGTTACCGTCTGCGCCAGCTCTTCTTCGGCATTCACTACCGAATTGAAGGCAAACCACGCAGCACCATACCCCAGTGCGAAGAAGATCACGGCGGTCACAACCACCAGGACTGTGGGGCGAACCGCGGACTGCGCAGCACCTGTACCGCTGAGGCTGTATTCCTGTTCCATTGCATTGCTCCTTGAGTTGATTGAATGATGCGTTGCCTGCAACACGCCGGAAGCGCAGATCGCCCGCCCTGCAGAGCAACTTCCTCCAGCGCCAGAGCGCTACTGGCCAGGCGGTGGCGTCAGCGTGTACATGGGAGTGATCACCGGCGTTGCTCCCTGGTACGCTTTGTAAGCCTGGTAACCAGCCCAGCCCTGCAACTCGGATGTCTCCAGGATCAACTGCATCTCGCTCGGGTTCATGTACAGCACCGCCACAACATCGGAATTCGCCAGCAACGACGCGTTGGCATCCCCGACCACGACGGAAACCACCATCGGCACGGCGGGATACACCAGTTGCACCACCGATTCAGAATTGGTGAAATCGAAAGTTGTCACGTAGTCCGGCTCGCCATGTACCTTGAGTACATCGTCCAGAATTGTCCCCGGCGAGAGCGCCAGGAACACATAATTGACTGGACCATCCTCCGCTTCGGCCAGCAGACGGCAGCAGAACTGGTTCGAACCAGCCTTCTGCCACACGGCCTGCAGCAAGCCTTCCGCGTTATCCGTCTCAAAACCGGTGAACGCTGCATCATTCTGGACCACGGCAATCGCCTCTGACCACAGCGTCTCGCCCGGCGTAATCCCATTCCAGCATGGCGCGGCGCAGGGCTCACCGCTGGTCAGACTGCGGTCATCCAGAAACAGCTCGGAACGAAGCGTTGCCTCGGGCATGCACCCGCTCACAAGAATCACCGCCAGCGGCACAAGCATCCAGAACAGTTTCTTACCAGGCATTTTGCCAATCCTTTAGCGACTATTTCCAGACAAAACGGGGCAGGAGGGACCCCCTGCCCCGTGAGCAAGCGCCCGCGTCTGTCCGCAGTTAGTTAAGCCGAACCACCGATAGATTATACGTGCCACTCGTGCCACCGTAAATGAGGCCGTAGTGAGAAGCTACGATGATGTACGTTCCATCCGCCGGCAGCGTGAAATTGTCAATGAGCGAGTTCATCGTCTCATTCAGCACGGCATCGTCATTGAAAGCCAGCTGCGCGCCATCCGGAGACAACAGGAACAGCGACGTATCCAGGGTTCCGGCGGTGGCATCCATCCCAATCCGCACCTGGTCTCCCGCCTCACCCTCAAAGGTGTACAGCACGACCTTATTCGCCTGGTTAATCGTGCCTGAGACAGTGTCACCATAGCTGATCGAGATCGCGCCCGGCAGCAGGCTGCCGATATCAAGCACCGAACTATCGCCCAGGATTCCACCGGCGCTGGCCGCGGCAAACCCGTTGACATCCACCGTAAAGCTCGTCAGGTAGACCTGCCCCGGGATTGGCTGCGCCGTAGAGGCGATGATCACTTCACCGTTGACACGCACGGTGAGATTAAACGTTACCGGCGAAGTATCGTTGCACGAACTCTGGTACCAGACTTCCACTTCGTAAGTTCCCGGGGGCAGCCGGTCCTGCGGCCAGTAAGTGTACGAGACCGGGCTGGTAGACGTGTCTGCGCAATTCACATTGCCATTCTCTGCCAGCACACCGCCACTCGTCACCACCGGAATGTCATCATACACAGCATTGCCGGAAGGATCGCGCACCAGCAACTGCAGGTCCGCGTTCGTGTTCCATAACAGGGAGACTTCCACACTGCCGGCTGGCAGGTCAAGGCCGGCCAGCGCCGGTG
>CAZGYW010000047.1:0-10444 GCA_964530495.1 uncultured Anaerolineae bacterium | reverse complement strand
CACACATGCTGGTGGCGATGGCACTCCGCGAACTATCGGATGGGTGATTGCTACGACTTTGAACTGTCAGGATCGCCCGGAGAGGCCGGAAGCCAGCTTACTGCGTACATCACCCCCAACTCCCATGCATCGGATTATAGACGATTTGCGCCGGAGCCAAAAGCATCCCGCGGCCAGACCCGGCTCGCCGCTGCGCGCTAGTCGTCCGCCTGGACTTTGAACGAGACCTTGATCCTGGCGCGGTAGAGCTGCACCTTGCCATCCTCAAGGGTCATGTCCAGCTCGACCACTTCGGCGATACGCAAATCCCGCAGCGTCCGGGCGGCAGTTTCCACGGCAGCGGCCGCGGCTTTTTCCCAGGACTCCGGGCTGGTCCCCACCAGCTCAATCACTTTGTAAACGCTTTCGGTCATGGTCTGATCCTCCGCTGGCACTACGCAGACGGGCGAGACGGACGCCGGAGGGTGGACAGCAGCGGGCACCGGCCCGGTGCGCCCCGTGATCCGGCTATCCATGCTCATTAAAGCATCCCGCGCCGTACCGTGTCAATCGGAGTGGGTGAGGCAGGTCCAGCTTACCCTCAATCTATCCCGAACAATCTCAATTCTATCTTTATGATTCCGCCAAAAAACCTGTGCTACACTGGACTTGAACGTTAAATTGAACGTTAAACCCGGTCGATGCAGAGGGGGCAGGCGATGGCTGCCAAACCGGCCACCATGAAGGATGTTGCCCGGCGCGCTGGCGTTTCCATCCAGACGGTGTCGTACGTCATCAACGAGACCGGCAGCATCTCCGCGCCCACCCGCGCCCGCGTCCTCTCCGCCATCGACGAGCTGAATTACCACCCCGACGCCATCGCGCGCAGCATGCGCACCCGCCAGACCCGCCTGATTGGCCTGCTTGTCCTGGACATCACCAATCCCGTCCATTCGCGCATCGCCCACGCGGTGGAAAGCGCCGCCCACGCCAAAGACTACCGCGTCATCCTCTACAACATCAGCCAGGACCCCGACCGCGAGCTGGAGAGCCTCAGGGCGGCGGTGGAGGGCCTGGTGGACGGTCTGATCATCGTCAATGCCGTCGCGCGTGAGCGCACCCTGGCCTTCCTGCACCAGGAGGGAGTGAACGGGGTGCTGATCGACTGCCTGGCCTCGGCGGATATCCCCTCCGTGATGGTGGACAACTTCGCCGCGGCCTACGCCGCCACCCGGCACCTGATCGACCTTGGCCACCGCCGTATCGCCCACATCGCCGGGTGGGAGCCGCACACCATCGCCCAGCAGCGCCTGGATGGCTACCGCCAGGCGCTGGCCGATCACGGCCTGGAGTACGTTTGCATTGGCGCGGCGCTGGCGGAAAGCTGGTCGTGGGACCTCAAGGCGGGCTACGACGGGATGCGGCACATCCTGGCGAACGGGGAGCGGCCTACGGCGGTCTTCGCCGCCAGCGACCAGATGGCCATCGGCGCGTACCGGGCCATCGCGGAAGCCGGGCTGCGCATCCCGGACGACATTTCCGTTGTCGGGTTCGACAACCTGGAAATCGCGGCCTACACCATCCCGCCCCTGACCACGGTCAACCAGCCCTTCGACCAGATGGCGGCCAACGCGGTCCGGCTCCTCCTGAAACTGATCAAGCACCAGCGGGTGGAAAAACCCCAGCAGGTGCTGCCCTATGAACTGGTAATTCGTGGCTCAACGAAAGCGATCAATCATGGCAACCATTCTGGGTCTTGAGAACTTCCTGGCCGATCCTCCGGCGGCAGTGCGCGGCCTGCGTGTCGGCCTGGTCATCAGCGCCAGCAGCGTTGACGGCCGGCTCACCAGCAGCGTCGAGCGCGTCTATGCCGCGCCGGACCTCCTGCTGACCGCCCTCTTTGGCCCCGAACACGGCCTGCGCGGTGAAGCCCAGGCGGGTGAGAAGGTCGGCGGCTACCGCGATCATCTGACCGGCCTGCCGGTCTACAGCCTGTACGGGGACACGAAGAAGCCGACGCCGGAGATGCTGGCTGACGTGGACGCCTTCGTGGTGGACATGCAGGATGGCGGCGCGCGGTTTTACACCTACCTCTACACGATGGCCTACGTAATGGAAGCCGCCGCCGAAGCGGGCAAGCCGGTCATCGTCCTGGACCGCCCCACGCCCCTCAACGGCGTCACGTATGAAGGCCCGGTGCTGGACCCCGCTTACGCCTCGTTTGTGGGCCTGTACCCGATCCCGGCCCGCTACGGGCTGACGATCGGTGAGTGCGCCCGGCTGTTCAATACGGCGTTCGGCATCGGCTGTGACCTGACCGTGATCCCGATCAGCGGCTGGGAACGCGAGATGTGGTACGACGACACCGGCCTGCCATTCATCCCCCCGTCCCCCAACCTGCCCACCCTGACCGCCCTCAACGCCTTCCCCGGCACCTGCTTCTTTGAGGGCACCAACCTCTCCGAAGGGCGCGGGACGACCAAACCGTTCGAGTACATCGGCGCGCCGTGGATCAGCGCCCCGGAGGCGCTGGCCGCCACGCTGAACGCGCTGGAGTTGCCCGGTGTGGGCTTCCGCGCTGTGTACTTCGTGCCCACCTTCAGCAAGCACAGCGGCGAGCTGTGCCGGGGGGTGCATCTGGTGGTGACCGATCGGGCGACCTTCCGCCCGGCCGAAACCGCCGTCACCATGCTGGACACGATCAAGCGCGCTTATCCGGAACACTTTGGCTGGCGGGAGCCCTGGAGTCCTGACGGGCACTTCCCGATCGATCTGTTGACCGGTGGCCGCCAGGTGCGCGAGCATCTGGACGCCAATCGCCCACTTTCCGAGCTGGTCGAAAGCTGGCAGGCCCCGCTGCGCGCCTTTGGCGAGCTGCGCCGCCCGGCTCTGCTGTACTGAATCTTGCCCGGAAGCCCGTTCTGCCCGCTATGGGCCGCCCTGTAAACTGTTCTTGCACTGTGGGAGGATAGAATGAAGCGTCAAGTTGCATTGTTGTTGACCGTGGTCATGCTGCTGACAATGGCAGCGCCGGGGCTGGCACAGGAGCCGGTCAAGCTGACCGTCCTGACTCACTGGGGTGAGCAGCGCCCGCTCGAGGCCCAGCAGGCTATGATCGATGCCTATGTGGCCATGCATCCGAATGTGACCATCGAGTTGCAGACCGTCCCGTTTGAGGAGTTGTATACCCGCATCGTAACTTCACGCACGGCGGGCACCAGCCCGGACATCTACCACCTGTATAACCTGTGGCTGCCGGAGTTCACCAACGGCGGGATGCTGGCCCCCATGCCGGAGGACATGGCCGAGTGGATCAGCGCCGATGCCGCCGGCACATCGGTAGTCGGCGTCACCTACAATGACCTGCTGTGGGGCGTGCCCACCGAAGTCAATACTTACCTCCTGCTCTACAACAAGCGACTGCTGGCCGAAGCCGGGTACGATGCCCCGCCCGCCACTTTCGCCGAGCTGGTGGAGATCGCGTCCGCCATCACCAAGACGGATGACACCGGCGCGGTAACGCAGACCGGTTTCGCCGCGATCACTGGCTGGGACTCCGGCGTGGTGCATCCGTTCATGGCACTGCTGTATTCCAACGGTGGTGAGTACTTTAATGAGGACTTGACCGAAGTCCTGTTCGGCAACGAAGCAGGGCTGGAGGTCTTCCAGCTCTACCAGGACCTGCTGGACAGCGGCGGGATGGAGACCAGCGTCTCTGGCTGGGACTTCCCCAACAGTCTGGTGGGCATGATCATCATGGCCAACTGGTGGCGCGCCACCCTGGTCAATTCCGAGAACATCGACTATGAGAACGAAGTGGGTGTCGCCCCGGTCCCGGTCGGCCCCAGCGGCACGGAAAGCGCTACCCTGGCCTACAACTGGCTGTGGAGCGTAGATGCCGGATCCCCCAACCAGGAAGTGGCCTGGGACTTCATCCGCTGGATGAACACCCCCGCAGCGGAAGGCGAGCCTTCGCCCATGGGCGACCTGCTGGTTAACGAGTTTGGCAGCATCCCGAGCATGATCCCTGACCAGGAAGCCTATGCCGATCTCTTCGGCGACCACTTCCTTGCGCCGTTTGTGGAATCCACCGCCTACGCCCGGCAGGAGCCGGTGATCGGCGGCAGCCAGGAGATCAAGACCATGCTCCAGGTTGAGCTGGAGTCCCTGTTCACCGGCATGACCGATCCGCAGTCCCTGGTCGATTATGTGGTGCCCGAAGCCAACGCCATTCTGGAAGAATTCCGGATGGCCGAAGGCGGCTAGCCGTCACTCGCACTTACCGCCGGGGAGGGGCCAACCGCCGTTCCCCGGCGGCTCATGGCGGGCCTGGCCCGCCCTGTGTGCTGGCAGTCTAAGCGAGGCAAGCGATGCAACCTCCTCTAACGCCTATGAATGGCCGGGCCAGGCGGCGCCCCGGTGGTTGGCCAACCAGCGGACTGATGCGGCGCCGGATGATATGGGGTTACGTCTTTATCGCCATTCCCATCATCTGGCTGCTGGTCTTTTCGGTCGGGCCGATTCTGTTCAGCGGGTGGGTCAGCCTGCACAACTGGGACATGATCAAGCCGGTGAGTCAGATGGATTACACCGGACTGGCGAACTACGAACACATCTTCACCAGGGATAACGTCTTTCCCAAAGCAATGGCGAACACATTCCTGTTCGCCATCGGCGGGGTCTCCGCCAACGTGATCCTGGGGCTGGCTTTCGCCCTGCTGCTGAACACCAAGATTCGCGGCCGCACGCTGTGGCGCGTGCTGTACTTCCTGCCGGTGATCACCGCGCCGCTGGCCCTGGGCGTGATCTTCGGCTTCATGTTCAACCGCAATTACGGGATCATCAACAGCATCCTGGTCTTGCTCAACCTGCCCCGCCAGGGCTTCCTCAACGATCCTAACCAGGCGATGTTCGTCCTGATCGTGATCGCCGTCTACCAGTACGTGGGCTACTACATCGTCATCTATGTGGCAGGTCTGCAGGACATCCCGCAGGACTACTACGACGCCGCCAAAGTGGATGGGGCCAGCTACTGGCAGGAGTTCCGGCACATCACCCTGCCCCTGCTGCGGCCGGTCATGCTGTTCATCATCGTCACCAATTCCATCGGCGCGCTGCAGGTCTTTGACCTGGTATTCGCCACCACCGGCGGCTCCCCGGCCAACAGCACCATGACCGTCGTGCTGTATATGTACAACACCGCGTTCAAGTTCTCCCGGATGGGCCGCGCCTCCGCCATGGCTTTCGTGCTGTTCGGGATCATCCTGGTCATCACGGTCATCCAGCTCCGGCTGTTCCGTGACCGTTCCGCCGCCTGAGGGGGATGCAATGATGCAAGAACGAAATCAGACACTCGAGCGGCTGGGAACCGTGCTCAAGTACGCCATCCTGATCTTCGGCGCGATCCTGATGATCTTTCCTTTCTTCTGGATGCTCGACTCCTCGCTGATGACCTCCAGCGAGATTCAGCGCCGCCCGCCGCCCATGGTCCCGGCGGAAGTCCAGTGGACCAACTTCACCGACCTGCTGGACGTGCTGCCGTTCGGCCGCCTGTACGTCAACAGCTTCATCATCACTGTCTCCACCGTGCTCGGCGTGCTGCTGACCAGTTCCCTGGCGGGCTTTGCCTTCGCCAAGTACCAGTTCCCGGGGCGTGATCTGCTCTTTTACATCATCCTGGCCACGATGATGATCCCCTTCTTCGTCACCCTGATCCCGGTCTTCTACATCGTGCGCCAGTTAGGCTGGATCAACACGTACCAGGGGTTGATCTTCCCCAGCATCACCTCCGCCTACGGGATTTTCATGATGCGCCAGTTCATGATGTCGATCCCCGATGAGTTGATCGACGCCGCCCGCATCGACGGCGCGCCGGAACCCATGATCTACTGGCGGATCGTGCTTCCCCTCACCCGCCCCGCGCTGGCCACGCTTGGCACGTTTGTGTTCATCGGCTCCTGGAACGCCTTCCTGTGGCCGCTGCTGGTCATCAACAGCCGCGACCTGTACACCGTCCCGCTGGGGCTGAACACGCTGCGCACGTTCGCCGCTGAGGCGCGCAACCTCAACCTGCTGATGTCAGGCACGGTGCTCTCCGTTGTTCCGACTCTGATCCTGTTCATCTTCCTGCAGCGCTACTTTATCCAGGGCATCACGCTCACCGGCCTAAAGGGGTAATGCCATGCAAATTCGACCGTATCAGGGCGCGGACGAGGCCCAGTTGCTGGACGTCTGGAACGCGGCCCTGACCCACGACACCCTCTCGCCTGCCCTCTTCCACACTCAGGTCCTGCTGGACCCCAACTTCCTGCCGGAGAATCTGCCGGTCGCGGTGGAGGATGGCCGCGTGGTGGGCTTCGTGCTGGCCCTCACCCGCCAGGTGCCGCTCTTCCTGCAGGGGCTGGACCCCGACCAGGCCTGGATCACGGCCTTCGGCGTCCACCCGGACTACCGGCGGCGCGGGATCGGCACGGCGCTGTTCACACACGTGCTGGACCGGCTGGCGGCGCAGGGCCGCAAGGTAGTGGGCATCTCCCCCTACACGCCCAACTATTTCACGCCCGGCGTGGATGTGAAAGCCTACCCGGACACGATCGCGTTTCTGGAGAAAACGGTTGGCTTCCGGACGCTCTACCATGCCATCAGCATGGGCGCCGACCTGACCGGCTTCCAGATTCCGGAGGAGGTGCTGGCCCTGGAGCGCAAACGTGAAGCGGAAGACGGCATCACCATCCGCCCGGTGACCACCGCTGACCTGCCGGAGCTGATGCCCTTCATCGTCCGGCACTTCGGCTGGGACTGGTTCCGCCACGCGCAGGACTACCTGCTCCAGCTCTTCGGCGGCGGTCCGGACAACATCTGCTTCCTGGTGGCGCGCGAGCACGGCACGATTGTGGGCTACTGCCAGCAGCGCGGGGAGCGCTTCGGCCCCTTCGGGGTGGACCCGGAATGCCGCAACAAGGGCATCGGGCGGCTGCTGCTCTTCCGCTGCCTCTCCACAATGAGCGCCAAGCATAACTACTTCGCCTACTTCCTGTGGACCGGCGAGGACGCCGCGCGGCTGTATTCGCTGGCCGGCTTCAAGCGGCGGCGGGAGTTCGCCGTCCTGCGCAAGGACCTCTAACACTCACAAAGGATGGAGCACCCATGGCAAACAATCACCTGATGGTCGTTGGCGGGCACATCTCCGACGCGGAGAACATGGGCGGCGCCCTGATGCTCAAGCATAAGCGCGCCGGGTGGGATGTGACCATTGTGGCCGCCACCCCCGGCGAAAAGGGCCACCCGACCCTCTCCGCGGAGGACTACCTCAAGATGCGGCTGGAGGACGCCCGCGCCTCCGGCGAGTTCATCGGCGCCAACGTGGAGATCATGCCCTACAAGGATGGCGAGCTGCCCGTCAACGAGGAGTCGACCTGGATCATGGCCGACCTGATCCGCAAGTACCGGCCCACGGTGATCCTCACCCACTGGAAAGGCAGCATGCACCAGGATCACAACGCCACCCACGAGATCGTCCACAAGGCACTCTTCAAGGCCGGGCTGCCCGCCTTCAAGCGCGAATACCCCGCCCACTACCCGCGCGCCGTGCTCTACCCGGAGAATTGGGAAGACATGGAGAACTATGTCGCGGATGTGTACGTGGATGTGAGCGACGTGTTTGACGACTACCTGAAGCTGCTCAAGACCCACGCCCTGATGCGCGAGAGCTACGCCAGCTTCCGCTACTACGACTACTACGAGGCGCTGGGCCGGACGCGCGGCGCGCTGGGCGGCTTTGACCGCGCGGTAACGCTCATGCGCCCGCGCAGCATGTACATTTACGAGCGGCGGTCAGGCCTCCTGCTGGAGTGAGATGAACGTCGTCGCGGTGGATATCGGCGGGACCAAGATCGCCGTCGCTCTGGTGGACGAGCGCGGGACGATCCTGGCCAAAGCGGCCGAGCCGACCAGCCTGGCCGGGCCGGAGGCCGTGGTCGCGCAGATCGCGGCCCTGGTGCCGCGCCTGGCGGACGGCCGGACGTTCGCCGCCCTGGGCGCGGCCGTCCCGGCGGCACTGGGCAGCCCGGAGACCGACCGCGTGCTATGGGCGCCCAACCTGCCCGGCTGGCGGGACATCCCCTTCCGGGAGATGCTCCAGGAGCGGCTGGGCGTCCCGGCCTTCCTGGAGCTGGATGGGCACGCCGCCGCCATCGGTGAGTGGGGGGTCGGCGCGGCGCGCGGCTACCGCAGCACCGCCTCGATCGTGATCGGGACGGGCATCGGCGGCGGGTTCATCGTGGATGGCCGCCTGTGGCCGGGCCGCGACCGGCTGGCCGGGGCCATCGGCTGGATCCCGCTGCCCGGCCCGGACGGTCCCGATCACTGGGAGAGCCTGGCCTCCGGCCCGGGCATCGTGCGCCGGGCGGAGTGCCTGCGCGCGATCACGCCCGGCTCCAGCCTGGCACTGGAGGGCCTCACCGCGCGGGATGTGTTTGAGGCCGCACGGCGGGGGGATGCCCTGGCCTGCCAGGTGGTGCAGGAGGCCGCCGTGACCATCGGCCAGGGTGTTGCCAGCGTGATCAGCCTGGCCAACCCGGAGATCGTGGTGCTGGGCGGGAGCGTGGGGCAGCAGGGCGACCTGCTGCTGGATACCGTGCGGGAGACCGCGCGCCGCTGGGCGCAACCGATCTCCGCCCGGGATGTGCCAATCGTCAGTTCCGTACTGGGGGAGGAAGCGGCCCTGATCGGCGCGGCTTACTCCGCTATGCTGCGTCTTAACTCCTGAGGAGGATGCCTGATGTCTGCCAATGAATACCTGACCAAAGCCGGAGAGTTGCTGGGTAAGATTCAAACCACGCAGATGGACGCGATCCAGAAAGCCGCCCGCGCCTGCGCGGCCTCCATCGCCGCCGAGCGCGCTGTGCACTTCTTCGGCTCCGGCCATTCCGTGATCCCGGTGCTGGATCTCTTCCCGCGCTACGGCTCCTACGTGGGCCTGCACCCCATCATGGACCCGCGCCTGATGTGGTTCAACATCACCGGGCCGGGCGGCGCGCGCGAGCTGCTGTGGCTGGAGCGCACCGAGGGCTATGTCGACCAGGTGCTGCTCTCCCACCACCTGGACCCGCGTGACTGCATGATCGTCTACTCCCACGGCGGGCTGAACGCCGCCCCGGTGGAGATGGCCCTCGCCGCCAAAAAGCAGGGCCTGACGGTCATCTGCGTCACCAGCGCCGCCAACCACCAGATCAACAAGCCCACCCACTCCTCCGGTCAGTCGCTCTACACTGCGGCGGATATTCTCATCGACAACTGCTGCCCGCCGGAAGACGCGCTGGTACCGGTGGAAGGCCGCCCGGAAAAGGTCGGCGCCAGCTCCACGCTGGCCGTGATCGCCATCACGATGGCCCTGCTCTCCGAAACCACGGCGGAGCTGGTCAGGCTGGGCAAAACGCCGGAGCGCATCTTTGTTTCGCCCAACGTCACCGAAGTGCCGCTGGCGAACAACATGCAGGTCTTCCGCGACTACATGGAATTCGAAAAGAAGCTGTAGGACGAGCGCCCGAACAACGCCGGGCTGGAGGGGACTATGCTTGCGCGACGTGTGCTGGCTGCATTTCTGGTGGCCGGAATGCTGGCATCCGGTGGCCTGGCCGCCGCCCAGGGCGATCCGCCCTGGCAAGTGACCGGGGCTGCCCCGCTGACCCTGCCCGCGACGGTGGGGCTGCGCGTCTTCCCCGCGCCGGATGGCCGCCATTTCAGCTATGAAAGCGCCGTCCGGCTCAACGGGCATATCGACCGCTTCGTGTGCGCGGCGAACAGCCAGTCCGTCAATGACGCGCTGTGCCTGCTGCCGCCGGAAGACCTGCCGCGCGGGTTCGATGTGGAAGCCCGCTCGCCGTTCATCCCGGTCGGCTGGGCGCCGGACGGCGGGCGGCTGGCGTTTGTGGGCCAGCCGCTGCTCACCGCCGAGGATACTGACCTGTGGATCATGGACCTGGCGGCCGGCACGTGGGCCAACCTGGCCGATGACGGCTACGACGGGGCGCTGGTCGCCGCCGAAGGCGTCCCCGCCCCGCCCACAGGTGTCACCATCGACGTGCAGCCTGCCTGGTCGCCGGACGGCACGCTGATCGCTGTGGAGCGCACGGTCACGGGTGAGGGCGGCGTCTACCAGCCGGCAAAAATCAGCGTGGTGGAGGTCGCCACCGGCGCGGCCCGTGATCTGACCGCCCTGCCTGGCAGCGCCGCCTACCCCTTCGACGCCGGGGCGACCACCGGCATCGCCTGGGCGCCGGACGGCACGCAGCTTGCGATCAGCGTCCAGCATACGCCGCTGGATGCTGAAGCTGACGGCCTCTGGCTGGTGGGTCTGGCCGACGGCGCGCTGACCCAGCTTGCGGGCGTAGAAGACATCGCGGCCGCGTTCGGCAGTGTTTACGCGGACGTGGCGCTGGCCAACGTCGGGCCCCTGAGCTGGGCG
>CAZGYW010000046.1:0-10563 GCA_964530495.1 uncultured Anaerolineae bacterium | reverse complement strand
CACCACAGTCACCATATAGCCGTCGTATCCAACGGGTCGCAGTATAGCATAGCCAGACAATAATTGCCAGACTCAATTCGGACTTTTCGTGGCGATGAACACGCTGGCCACGCTGTGCGGATAGACCACTTCCGCCCGGGTTAGCGCGAAGCCGGCCCGGCTGAACACAGCCAGGGAATCGCCCGGCCACGGTCCGCGCTGGCCAGTGATCCGGTACGCCCATTCGAGCGCGCGCCGCAGCCACCCACCGCCCGTCAATACCCCGTTCGCGACAATCACCAGCCTGCCACCCGGCGCGAGCACCCGGCTGACTTCACTAACGGTCAGCGGATCGACAATGAACTCGGTTGGAAACGTGCTGACCACGGCCTGGAACGTCCCATCAGAGAATGGAAGCGCCTGGGCCTTGCACCGCACCAGGGCCGGGGTAATGCGGTGGCGCATCAGTCGGGCGCGGGCGATGCGCCCCATCTGTGCTGAGAGGTCAAGCCCGACTGAGGTCAGTCCGGCCGTTCGCAGATCAATCTGCAAGTTACCCGTCCCGTGCGCCAGCTCCAGCACGCAGGTTCCCGGCGAAACCTGCAAAAAGCGCAGCGCGGCCCGCTGCCAGCGCCGCCAATCACCCAGCGACACTATCCCGCTGATGGCATCGTACGTCCAGGCCAGCTCGTGATACAGCAATCGGAAGCCAAACCGGACCAGCGCCCACCATGCCTTAGTGAGCATCGGCCTTGAGTGCAGCGAAACTCACCAGGCGGATGCCTTCCGCGACGAGCACTTCATGCACCGCCGGATGCGTCAGCCAGCGAATTTCGTCTTCGCGCTGGAAGCGGTACACGCTGTCCAGGCCATCCGGATACCCGGGGTGGCACATCAACTCGGTGATGCCATCCGCCGGAAGCGTCGTCAGGATCACGAGCAGTTCACCCAGAATCGCACCGCGATCATAGAAGCTTGTCACAAAGCGATCGGGCATCCTGACTCCCGGATGGGCGGCAAGAATTTCGTGAAGCTCCTCTGCGAGCGCCCGCGCCACGCGGGGATCGACCTCACCTGTCAGACCGTGCTCGGCAGTTTCCGCCGGATCCGTTCCGAACGGCGGCCTGCGCACCGGTAACCCATGCTCTGCGGCCAGGCCGAGCATTACCCGCAGCCCCGCCGGACAGGTATAGACGGCATGATGGTGCGAATCAAGGTGGGTTGGCAGCCGGCCCGCGAGCGCCACGAACCGGTCAAACTGCGCCCGCAGCTCACGCGCCACGTCTTCCTCATCAAATCGCGCCATCACGTCACCCCAGTGCTTGGGCGCAAAGAAGTGACCGCTGGCATCCACGAGGGAGGGTACTTCCTCCGCCGGACACACCGGCGGCCCGCTGGTCAGGTTCAGGTGCAACCCCAGGCCCAGCATCGGCGCTTCACGGAGCATCAGGGCGATCCCGCTGGCAGCCTCCTCGTAATTCACCATCACAGTCGATGACGTGACGATGCCCTGCTTGTGCGCTTCCAGGACTCCCCGGTTGATCCCGGCAGTCCGCCCCAGATCATCCGCATTGACAATGAGGTCCGGCATTGCGATCGATATCCTCCCTGGCTGAAACCCGCGCGCTTGCTACCCGTTCTGCAGAACCGTTCGGAACACATCCGGCCGGTCGGTGATGATCATATCCACCCCATTCGCCACCAGCTCGCGCATCCGGGCCGGATCGTTGACGACCCACACATTGACCCGCTGCTGGCGACGGTGGCACTGTGCCACGTAAGCCGGAGTCGCTCCGCCCTCATGCGGATGGTCCGCATCCGGCCGGAAACCGGCCATCAGCGCGGCAGCCACCCAGCGCAGGTGTGTCGGCGTCTCCCAGTCATGCAGGAATCCCACCGGCAACTGCGGCGCCACCCGGCGCATCCGGCGCAGACGCAAAGGATTGAACGCCGAAATCACCACCCGGGATGTCATGCCGTGCCGCACAATCAGATCTGCCACCGCCGCTTCAAGTCCATCCTCTTCGCGGGTCAGCCCTTTGAGTTCCACATTGACCAACACCCGGCTGCCGACCGCCTCAAAAACCTCGGCCAGGGTCGGAATGCGCTCACCGGCAAAACGCGGATCGAAATACTTCCCGGCGTCATACTCCTTGAGCTCGGGCAGCGTCCTGGCGCGCACCGGGTCCGTCCCATCCGTTGTTCGTTCAAGCGTGTCATCGTGGATGACCACTACCTGGTTATCAGCCGAGAATGTCACATCCAGTTCCACGCCATCGGCTCCGGCTTCAGCGGCCAACTGGAACGCCGCCAGGGTATTCTCCGGCGCGTCATAGCTAGCACCGCGGTGGCCGAAGTTCAGAACCCGACCCCGGTAGAAATCGGCCATTGGCAACCCAGCACTCATCGTCTGTCCCTCCGGAGCCTATCCACTGCCAACCAACAACTGGACATCGCCGTTCTCCACGCGGGTCTCGAAGCGGCGCGTGGGCTTGACCGCCGGCGGGGTCAGGGCCGCGCCGGTGCGAATGTCAAACCGCGCACCATGACGTGGGCACTCGATCTCGAAACCGTCGAGTTCACCCTCCGCCAGCGGGCCATCATCATGCGTGCAGGCATCCTCAAAGGCGTAGTACTTCCCGTCAACATTGAACACAGCAATCCACTCGCCTTCCACATCAAACACGTCACGGTCGCCCGGCCCCAGGTCTTCCGCCCGTGCCACAGTGATCCAGTCAGCCATGATGCCCCCATCCTCCCGGGTGCTCAGTCCTCATCATCGGTCCAGCCTGTCAGGCCATACGCGCCCGCCTTCAGAACCTTGAGGGCAAGCAGCGCGCATTTCAGCCGCACCGGCGTTAGCGGAATGCCCAGCATATCCAGCAGGTACTGCTTGTCGATGGCGCGTAGCTCTTCCAGGGTTTTGCCGATCATCTCTTCGCCGAGCATCGACGCTGACGCCTGGCTGATCACGCAGCCTTCACCGTCCCAGCCGACGGCCTTCACCCGGCCAGTCTCATCCAGTTGAACGGTCAGCCGCAGCCGATCCCCACACAATGGGTTATCGTCCTCGTAGTCAATATCCGCAGGCTGCAGGACCCCCCGGTTGCGCGGGTTTTGCCCGTGGTCGATGATCATCTCCCGATACAGGTCATCCATAAGTTTGCCGCCTCTCCTACAGCGCGAATGCCTTCATCGCCTTATACAATGCCGCGATCAGCGTGTCTACCTCCGCGAAGGTATTGTACACATAGAAACTGGCGCGGACCGTCGCGGCCAGGCCAAACCGCTCGTGGAGCGGCATCGCACAGTGATGCCCGGCCCGCACCGCCACACCCTCCCGATCCAACATCTGGGCGGTATCATGTGGATGCAGTCGGTCCAGCGTGAAAGCGGCCACCCCGCCGCGCCGCGCTGCCTCCGGCCCCAGCACGGTCAGGCCCGGCACCTCCGCCAGACGCTCCAGCGCATACTCCGTGATTTGCCGCTCATAGGCATGTACCCTGTCCATTCCCACCGCAGACAGGTAATCAACCGCTGCGCCCATCCCGATCCCTTCCGCGATACTGGGCGTCCCGGCCTCGAACTTGTAGGGCAGATCGTTCCACTCGCTGCCACTCAATCGCACCCGCCGGATCATATCCCCGCCACCCATAAAGGGCGGCATCGCCTCCAGAAGCGCGCGCTTGCCGTACAGAACGCCAACCCCGGTCGGGCCAAGCATCTTGTGCCCGCTGAAGGCCAGAAAATCCACATCAAGGGCCTGCACATCGACTGGCATGTGCGGCACGCTCTGCGCGCCGTCCAGCAGGACCAGTGCCCCTGCCGCGTGCGCTTTGCTGATGATCTCCGTTACCGGGTTGATTGTGCCCAGGACATTCGACATGTGTGTGAGCGCCACCAGTTTCACCGGCTCATCCCGAAGAAGGCGGTCATAGGCATCCATATCGAGCGTACCGTCATCCAGCACCGGTACAGCCAGCAGCTTCACCCCGGTCATTTCTGCCAGAAGCTGCCACGGCACAATGTTCGAGTGGTGCTCCATTTCGCTGATCACCACGGCATCCTGTGGCCCGAGGTTAGTGCGCCCCCACGTCTGCGCGACCAGGTTGATGCTTTCCGTCGTGTTGCGCGTGAAAACAATCTCACGCCAGGAAGCCGCATTGATGAACGCCTTCACTTTCTTGCGGCTGCCCTCGTACTCCTCGGATGCCTGTTCGCTCAGCCGGTAAATCCCCCGGTGAACGTTGGCATGCGTGGTTTCGTAGTAGCGGCTCATCGCGTCGATCACCTGGCGTGGCTTCTGGCTGGAAGCGGTGCTATCCAGGTAGACCAGCGGTGCGCCGGGGTACACCTCCTGGTGCAGGATCGGAAAATCGGCGCGAATCGCCTCAACATCAAGCACAGGCTGCAGCAATGTCATCGGTCAACTCCATCCAGTCCTCCAGGACTCACTCCTGGCCAGACGGCTCAATAGTCCACTCATCCAGGTACAGGCGCCCCTGTTCCACACCAGATGGACTGCCCGAAATGGGCAGCCGGGTCATGTCCGGGAACGTGTACAGCCCGGCGGACAGCGTGTAAGCCCCCGGCGGCAACCCGCCCTCCGGCAGGGCAATGGTGACACGCTGCCAGCGATAGCCACCCTGTGGCCACTCGGATGTCGGATATTCCGCGCCAGCCGGCGGACCATCCCACTGGGCAACCAGCGCCCCTTCGCCATCAAGGATGTGCACAAACAAAGTGTAGTCTGCGCGAGCGGCCCCCTGCGCCTGCCAGTACAGGGTCAGCGCGAGTTGCCGGGGATCGTCCCTGTCGATAGCATACCAGACCAGTCGCATTTTATCGCCAAAGATAGCCCCCGGCGCCTGATCTTCATCGTCAAATTCCAGGCGGGGCGTCCCGATCCAGGCGCTCCGGCAATCCGCTTCGCCCGGCATCCGCGTGCACTGCTCCGAATAATCCGGCATGGCGAAACGCGCCTGCTGGAACCCGGCCCGCAGCCCATAGGGGGAGGACACCCATTCCGTGATCGCGTCCGCGCCGGCATCCAGGCCGTACATATCCGTTGCCATCCGGTCAAGTTCCAGCGCCAGCCAGCGGTCAAAGAGCCATGGGCTGGCGTTGAAACGCCAGCGGCCCGTTCGCGCTTCGGGCAGGTAGACGGACAGCACCATCTCGTCTGCGATCCAGCGTGTGGCGGATGAGTCCTCCGCCGGCCAGCCGTACTCAACCGTATACACAGGCCCTGTCGGCAGCGGACCCTCCATGACCTCATAGATCGACACCCGCGCATCCTCGTAGGCCGGAGCGCCGAACAGCGTCGCCAGGTGCGCGGCCATCGCCGCGCCCTCACCGTATTCGCGATAGACAACCACGACTTCCGCGCCGGACGCCCGGATGATTCCCACCTGATCAGCGGCTGACATCACCGGGAGAAATCCATCATCACCCGCCGGCAGTGCCGCCGCGTTGACCAGCGTCAGCATCGCCGGGTTGGCAGCCGTCTTCCGCACGACGTGCCCGGTAATGACCGGCTGGTGATGAATCGTCTGGTCAAACAACAGCCACTGGCTGGCGAAGAATTCCCCGGCAGGCAGCGTCAGAACCGGACGCACATCACCCTGCGCCGCGTCCACGGCAAGCTCCTCAAAGTAACCTGCCACGGGCGCTTCTGTGGTCGGAAATGGCACAAAGACACCGTATTCGATGATGACGAGCGCTGCCAGCCCAATGACTGCCCCACCCTGCCACAATGGGCTTCGCAAGCGCAGTCTGCGCGTTGAGAATGCTGCCCAGCCATACGCTGCCAGCGCGGCAAGGGCGACCGCAGTCATAAGATTGAACCGGGCGGGTGTGCGGGCCATGCTCAGACCCGGCAGATCATCATACACCGCGTACGGCAGCGTGATGGCGGTAGTCTCACTCCCTTCGACCGTTACACGCGCCACCCGGTCACCGACCTTGAGCACCGGGCCGAGCGAGGACACCATGCTCACCAGCGCCAGAATGAGCCACAGGCGCGCTTCACGCCGCCGCAGGGCCATCATCGCCAGGAACACGGCGACCAATCCCAGGTAGGCTGAACCCTCAATCGCATTGTCGCCAAGCACATCCCAGGTGGTCTGAGAGACCAGGCCCAATGCCTTTGCCACCGGATTGAACGGGCTGGGTAGGCCAAATGCCAGCAGGTCCGTGCTGTAGCGGACCGTGCCCGTCTCAGCCAGGAACGCCGAGTCGCCGCGCATCATCTCCAGCAGCAACGGGAGGTACAGCACCACCGCGATAAGCCCTGCCACCCCGGCCATAATCATCAGCGGCCCAACCCAGCGCCCCCAGGTCAGCCTGGCCTGCCAGGCCAGACCGGCACCAACAACCGCGAGCAGGGGAATCACTTCATATGCGATATTGGTTGGTGCGGTGCCCAGAGTAAGGCCCAGGAACAGGCCACCCAGCGCCGCCGCCCGCCACCCGGCGCCGCGAAAGGTCTTCAGCAAGCTCCACAGGAACAGCATCCGCCAGTAGTTCGTGATCAGGCCGAGATGCCCGGCTGCCGCATGGCCGAGCCGGGTGGGGAACGCGAGCACGATCAGGCCGCCCAGCAGCGCCGCGCCCTCATGGCCGGTCAACTCCCGAAAGAACCAGTAGCTCGCCCAGCCGGTCAGCACGAACGCCAGCAGGAATGTAAGGTTGTACGCCACCAGGGGAGAGAACACCAGCGCGAAGGGCAGCCCGGCAAGATGAGACAGCGGCGCGACCCACTGCACCGCACTGAAGAAGCCGTCCGGATACTGGAGCAGTGGCTGCTGGGCCGGATGCATTCCCTGCAGGATCGCCTCTTTGGTCCACCAGATCAACCGCACAGACTCGAAAGCGTCCCCGTAGGCTGCACCGGCTGCATGGGTGGTCAACCGGGTGGCAAGCGGAAGGGTCAGGATCAGGGTGGCCGCGGTATAGAATACCAGCGGCAGCACACCCTGCCTGACCCATCCTCGTTCCCACCAGTGAACCGGTTGGTATCCCACCAGTCGCCTGCTTTCCTGAGCGGAGTTGCCAGCGACCAAGTTTACCATTGACCGGGACGATTTGGCATTCTCCCGGTGACTTCCGCCTTCTAGTCGGCCTGGCCCAGCAGTTTGGCGTCAATCGATTCCTGCAGGCGTTCGCGCACACCTTCAAACGGGATGCGCTCCATGATCGTCCCGAAGAACCCGTCAACCGCCAGCTTCTCGGCCTCGCGGCGGGGGATGCCGCGGCTCATCAGGTAGAAGATCGGTTCCTGGTCAAGCTGGCTCAGGGTTGCCGCATGGGTGCAGCGCACGTCATCCGCCTTGATCTCCAGCCCTGGAATGCTGTCCGCACGGCACTCCCGGCTCAGCATCAGGTTGCGGTTGGCCTGGAAACCGTCGGTCTTCTGCGCCACCGGGTCCACGTAGATCATGCCCTGCCACACGCTGCGCGCCTGATCCATCAGCGCGCCCTTGAACAGCAGGTCAGAGGTCGTATGCGGCGCGTTGTGGTTCTGCTGGGTGTCGTGGTCCATCATCTGGTCTTTGTCGGCAAAATACAGGCCGCTCATCCGGCCGGTTGCGCCTTCCTCGTCCAGGTCCACTTCCATGAACACTTTGCTCAGCTTGCCACCCATCGACCCGACCACCCAATCAGCATAGCCGTCGCGCCTCACACGCGCCCGCTGGTGGCTGAATTCGTACAGGTTGCGGCCCCAGTGCTGCAGCGCCACATACTGCAGGCGCGCGCCCTCACCCACAATGATCTCGGTGGCGCCAACAAAAGCAGCCTGCTCGGCCAGCGTTGGCGAGCCATATTCGTGCATGTAGGTGACCTGCGCGCCATCCTCAACCACAATCAGGATGTGTCCCAGCGTCAGCCCGGCGCTGATCGGGTAGAAAACGCTGTGCAGCGGCAGGCTGACCGCCATACCTTTCGGCACGTAGAGCAGCACGCCATGCGTCCACAGGGCCGCATGCAGGGCGGCAAACTTACCGTCCTCAGCCTTGACGGCGCTGGTCATCAGGTGCTTTTCCACCAGGTCGGGGTAATCGCGGACAGCAGTCACCAGGTCGGTGAAGACGACACCCTGCGCAGCCAGCTCAGTCGCCAGCTCGCGGGCTGCCACGCTGCTATCCACATGTGCCACCAGACCGCCCTGCCGGTCACCCAGCAACGGCGCGTAATGATGGGCCGGGATCGCGCCGAGATCGGCGGCGGAAGCGGGCATCACCAGCCGTCCGGCCTCGGCCCACTTGATCCGCCGGTAGTCAGTCCGGCGCCATTCTTCATCGGCCGTCGACGGCATTGGCAGGGTTTCGTACAACGCCCAGGCGGCCAGCCGCCGTTCGCGAAGCCACTGCGGCTCGTTATTATATTTGCTAAGGGACTCCACATCCGCCACGGTCAGGGCTGGCGCAGCGGGTGTGCGGGTACGGCTTCTCACAGTCACGGATGACAACTCCTCATCGAACGCTGCTGGTCACGCTGGCACCAGGGTATTCGCTTCTCATAGCAAGGGGCCGGCTGGCCCCTTCGTAACAGGCTGTATTGACTGTGGGCTAGCCCACAGAACCTTCCATTTGAAGCCGGATCAGGCGGTTCATCTCCACCGCATACTCCATCGGCAGCTCTTTCACGAACGGCTCAATGAACCCGGCCACCACCATGGCATTCGCCTCGTCTTCGCTGAGGCCGCGGCTCATCAGGTAAAAGAGCTGCTCCTCGCTGACCTTGGTCACCGACGCCTCGTGCCCCACATGGACGTTTTGCTCTTCGATCTCGATGTACGGGTAGGTATCCGACTGGCTCCGGCCATCGAGCAGCAGCGCATCACACACCACGTTGCTGCGCGAATGCTCGGCATTCTCGTGGATCTTGAGCAGCCCGCGATAGCTGCTCCGCCCACCATCCTTGCAGATGCTCTTGCTGATGATCTGGCTGGTAGTGCGCGGTGCAGCATGAATGACCTTGCCGCCGGCATCCTGATGCTGGCCGCGACCGGCGAAGGCAATCGAGAGCACCTCACCATGCGCGCCCGGCTCCAGCAGGTAGGTGGAGGGGTACTTCATCGTAACCTTGCTACCCAGGTTGGCGTCGACCCATTCCATTGTGGCGTCGCCATAAACCAGCGCGCGCTGGGTCACAAGGTTGTAGACGTTGTTCGACCAGTTCTGAATGGTCGTGTAGCGGCAGCGCGCCCCGCGCTTGACGATGATCTCAATCACACCGGTATGCAGGCTGTCGCGGCTGTAGGTCGGAGCCGTACAACCCTCAACATAGTGCACGAACGCGCCTTCATCGACGATAATCATCGTGCGCTCGAACTGGCCCATGGATTCCGAATTGATCCGGAAATAGGCCTGCAGCGGCATTTCCACCCGCACGCCCGGTGGAACGTACACAAACGACCCACCAGACCATACCGCCCCATTCAGCGCCGCGTACTTGTTGTCACCAACCGGCACGACCGTGCCGAAATACTGCTTGAACAGTTCCGGGTGGGTCTTCAATCCATCGTCGATGGAAAGGAAGAGCACGCCCTTCTGGGCCAGATCCTCGCGAATGCTGTGGTAGACCATCTCCGATTCGTACTGCGCGCCCAGCCCGGCCAGGAACTTGCGCTCCGCCTCCGGGACGCCCAGCCGATCGAATGTCTTCTTGATGGCCTCCGGCACGTCATCCCACGTCCGTTCCTCACGATCAGACGGCTTGATGTAG
This sequence comes from uncultured Anaerolineae bacterium, assembly GCA_964530495.1. Taxonomy (GTDB): domain Bacteria; phylum Chloroflexota; class Anaerolineae; order Aggregatilineales; family Ch27; genus CAZGYW01. The sequence goes on along the minus strand of CAZGYW010000046.1, from coordinate 855 downwards.
TAGTGAATATCGTCGTAGTCGATGTCAGACAGGTCTGCGCCCCAGGTCGGCACCGGCTTGCTATTGTAGACCTCAAGGGCCTTCAACCGGTACTCGAGCATCCACTCCGGCTCGCCCTTGATGCGCGAGATTTCGCGCACAACCGCTTCAGAAAGCCCCTTCCCGCTCTTGAAGGCGTACTGCTCCGGATCGCTGAAGCCGTATTTTTCGGTGTATTCTGCGTTCAGATGACTGAGGTCGCGTTCTTCCTGCGATAGGCGATCTATCACCATGCGTTATTCCTCCGTGGGAACGATGCCGTATTTTTCGAAGAAGGGTTTGTAGCCGCTGGTTTCAAGAACGTCCGCCATGTCGGGTCCGCCGCTCTCAACGATCCGACCATCCATCAGAATGTGAATATGCTGGGGCTGGATGTAATCCAGAATCCGCTTGTAGTGGGTAATGACCAGCACACCCAGGTCCGGGCCAACCAGGCGGTTCACACCGGTGGCCACAATGCGCAGCGCGTCAATATCCAGGCCGGAATCCGTCTCATCCATGATCGCGATCTTGGGCTGGAGTACCGCCATCTGCAGCACTTCCGCCCGCTTCTTCTCGCCACCGCTGAAGCCATCGTTCAGGTAGCGTCCGGCGAAGTCCGGGTTGATTTCCAGGTACGCCATCCTGTCCATGAGCAGGCGCCGGAATTCGGGAATGGAAATCCCCTTATCGTCGGGGTTGGCATCCCGCCGGCGGGCGTTGATCGCGGAACGCAGGAAGTTGGCAACCGTCACGCCAGGAATCGCCACCGGGTACTGGAACGCCAGGAACAGGCCCAGCCGGCTGCGCGCATCCGCTTCCAATTCCAGAATGTCC
>CAZGYW010000045.1:0-10675 GCA_964530495.1 uncultured Anaerolineae bacterium | reverse complement strand
CGAGATCAGCGACCGCATCACGGTCACGGTAGCGGGGTCGGCCCGCGTGCAGGATGCGGTGCAGGTGCATCGCGACTATGTTGCCGCCGAGACTCTGGCGGACGCGCTGGAGCAGGCAGCCCCGGCTGCTGGGGCCTTCAGCCAGGAGTTCAGCATTGATGAGGAGACCATCACGCTGGGCATCAGGCGCGTGGGGTAGCAGGAGCCCTGCCGCGCTGCGCGGGCCGGTTCGACGGTGAATCAAAAGGGACGGCGCCGGTAAGGGCCGTCCCTTCGCGTTGTCAGGGGTATCGATCTAGCGGGCCGGGCTGGGGGCGGTTCCCAGGGAGGGCGCGCCTTCGTCACCGTCGGCGCGGCTCTTGTTGGGCGCTTTGGCGGTGTATGGATCGTACTCCGGCCGGGTCTTCTGTTCGCCCATCAGCGCCAGGAATTCCTCCTGGTTGATCGTTTCGACTTCCAGCAGGCGCTCGACCAGCAGATCGAGCTTGGCGCGGTTGGCGCTCAGGAGCGTCTTGACCCGTTCGTATTCCTCGCCGATGATCGTGCTCACTTCGCCGTCAATGGCTTCCGCGATGTGCTCGCTGTAGTCACGCTGCTCGCCGATTTCGCGGCCCAGGAAGACCAGTTCTTCCTTCTGGCCAAAGATGATGGGTCCCAGCTTATCGCTCATGCCGTAACGCTTGACCATCGACCGGGCGATCTTGGTCACGTGGTCAAGGTCGCTCATAGCGCCGGTGGAGACTTCATCAAAGGCGATTTCTTCGGCGGCGCGCCCGCCCAGCGCCCCGGCGATCTGGTCGCGCAGGCGGCTGGCGGTGACGTAGTTCACGTCCTCTTCCGGCATGCTCCAGGTGACGCCGCCGGCCATGCCGCGCGGGACAATCGTCACTTTGCGCACCGGGTCGCTGTAGGGCAACAGGTGGAAGGCAACCGCATGCCCGGCCTCATGATAGGCCACCAGGCGGCGCTCCCGCTCGGTGATCAGGCGGCTCTTGCGCTCCGGACCCAGGATGACGCGCTCGATCGCTTCCTCAAAGTCCCGCTGGGTGATGCTCTTTTTGTTCTTGCGGGCGGCGACAATCGCGCCCTCGTTGACCAGGTTTTCGATGTCAGCCCCCACAAAGCCCGGGGTGGATTTGGCCAGGGCGTGCAGATCAACATCGCTGGCCAGCGGCTTGCCCTTGACATGCACCTTGAGGATTTCCTCGCGGCCTTTGAGGTCAGGCCGGTCCAGCACGACGCGCCGGTCAAAGCGGCCGGGACGCATCAGGGCCGGGTCCAGGATGTCCGGACGGTTGGTAGCCGCGACGACGATCACGTTGGTGTCGGTGTCAAAACCGTCCATCTCCACCAGGATCTGGTTGAGCGTCTGCTCACGCTCGTCATGGCTGCCGCCCAGGCCCGCCCCGCGATGCCGTCCCACGGCGTCGATTTCGTCCACAAAGACGATACAGGGGCTGTGGCGCTTGGCCTGCTCAAACAGGTCGCGGACGCGGCTGGCGCCAACGCCGACGAACATCTCCACAAATTCAGACCCGGAAATACTGAAGAACGGCACGCCCGCTTCACCCGCTACCGCCTTGGCCAGCAGCGTCTTGCCGGTGCCGGGGCTGCCGACGAGCAGCACGCCCTTGGGGATGCGCGCGCCAAGCTGGATGAACTTCTCCGGCTCCTTGAGGAACTCCACCACTTCCTGCAGCTCTTCCTTGGCTTCATCCACACCGGCCACATCGTTGAAGGTGACGGTGGGCTGGTCGCTGGTGAACATCCGGGCGCGGCTCTTGCCGAAGGACAGGGCCTGATTGTTGGAGCCCTGCGCCTGGCGGAGCATCAGGTAGATGAAGCCGCCCAGGAGGATCAGCGGCAGGATGTTGATCAGGATGCCCAGCCACGCGCCAAAATTGCTGGGTGCGGCGTTCTGAATCTCGATAGTCTGCAACTGGTCCGGGTTCGCCCCCAGGGAAAGAAGCTGTTCGGGGGCGGGCAGGCTGGGGTCTTTGCGGCTGACGGCGGAACTGCCGTCGCTGTAGCGCACGGTGATCTCATCGTCTGCCACCAGGATGCTCTTGACCCGGCCGGTATTGATCTGCTGGACAAGCTCGCTCAGGGAGACTTCAGGCGCGGCGGTGTTGTTGCCCCAGAAGCTCATCATGATGACGAGGATGGCAACGCCCACCAGAATATAGATGAACAGGTTACGGTACCGCGGGTTATTCACTAGGCTTTTCCTCCAACCCGACCAGTGCAGTCTTCCAACACCAGGTCTGCTGCCATTGATCCACTAAAACCACGTCTACCTATCATTATACAGGTCGCAGGACTAAAACTCCAATGTGAGCCATTTCATACTTAAGGGATGGTGTGAGAACCGGCGCGCCCGGTGACCCGCAATTCAGGAATGGGCCGCCATCACTGGTAGGCCGCCAGAACTGCCAGCCCCAGCGGGATCAGACCGAGCACCGCCACCAGCGCCAGAAAGGCCAGCACGAATGTCACCACGTTGTTGGCGCGTTCTTCAGGCTCCGGGGCGCCGGTGTACACCGGGCGCGATGCCTGCCCGGGCGTGGGCGCGGGCCAGGCCGGGTGGGGAACCGGGGAATACTGGTGGCCCTGCACCGGGAGCGGAGTCTGAGGCTGCTGAACCTGGGGCTGGCCGGCGCGGGTGAGGCTGCTGTGCTCACTCGGGAATCGATTCGGGGCGGGCTGGGAGGGCGCGGGGGCGGGCGTGACCGGGCGGGCGCCAGCGGCGGGCGGCGCGCTGACCGGCTGGATCGGGTCGCTCGTGGCGCGCTGGCCCTGGCGCAGGTAGCTGATCAGGATGCGGCCAAGCTGGTCGGCTGTGCGGTAGCGGGATGAGGGTTCTTTGGACATCACCTTGTGGATGATGCGATCAAGCTCCGGCGGCACAGCCGGGTTGAATTCCATGACGTGCGGCGGCTCATCCTTGATGTGCGCCATGGCCAGCTCTTGCTGGTCTGCGCCAATGAACGGCAGGCGGCCGGTGAGCATCTCAAACAGCACGACGCCGATCGAATAGACATCAGAGGCCGGGGTGGGGCGCTCGCCGCGCGCCTGTTCGGGGGAGAAATAGTGCGGGCTGCCCCATACAACCCGCTGGCGCTCGGTCGTGGTTGCGTCGGAGAGCGCCTGGGCGATGCCGAAGTCCGTCACCTTGAGGATGTCACCTTCGGCGATCAGGACGTTCTGGGGTTTGACGTCGGCGTGCACCAGCCCGGAGCGATGCGCGTATCCCACCCCCGCGCAAATCTTGATCGCCAGGTCCAGCGCACGCTGGAGGGTGAAGGGTGCTTCGGCGCGGACCAGCTTCTTGAGGTCAACCCCGTCGATGAACTCCATGACAATGAAATGCGTGCTGCCGTCCTGGCCGACATCGTGTACGGTGACAATGTTGGGGTGGCTGAGACGGGCCACGCTGCGCGCTTCGTTGCGGAAGCGCTCCAGGAAGGAAGGATCAGCGATCAGGCTGGGGCGCAGAATCTTCACCGCCACCATCCGGCCGAGTTCCTGGTCGTAGGCTTTGTAGATGACAGCCATTCCGCCTGAACCCTGCTGGGCGATCAGGCGATAACGGTTCTTGAGGGGGGTTTCCTGGTTGCTCATAAACGTGTCGGTATCAGTCCGGTCCGAGATTGCCAGCATTGTACCGCAAAACCTCCAGATTGCTTGCTTTTGAGCGGCGCGTATGCTACGCTTGCCGCAACGTACAGGCTCCGATCAAGGGCAATCCAACAGGATTGTGGGCGAAGCCGGTGAAAGTCCGGCACTGACGCGCAACGGTAATCGGCGCAGGGCAAACACCCCGCACGAGAGTCCGGTCGACCACCTTGATCGGGTTGCTGCTTTCCGCGGAGGGGGAGCAGCAGCCAGGGGACTATTCCTCTGAATGCCATCACGCACTGCCGTAAAACGGCCCGGCCCCTCCGCCGGGCCGTTGTTATGCCGGGGATGGACGCGCATATGCCACAGCGGAACACTGAACAAGCGGTTGTGCTGCAGGCGGAGGGGCTTTCATTTGCGTACAATGGCGCGCCGGTGCTGGATGGACTGGCGTTTCAGCTGCGGGCCGGAGAGTTGGTAGGGCTGGTGGGCCCTAACGGATCCGGGAAATCCACCCTGCTTAAGCTGCTCAGCGGCCTGCTCCGACCGCGCGCAGGAGACGTGCAGCTGCTGGAGCGCCCGCTGGCCACCTACGGCGTGAAGGAAGTCGCCCGGGTGGTGGCGTATGTGCCGCAGTCAACGCTGCTCGATTTCGCGTTTACCGTGCGGGAAGTCGTCCTGATGGGGCGCAGCCCGTATCTGGGCCGGTTCGCGGTGGAGGGTGAGCAGGATCGCCGGGTGGCGGAAGAAGCCATGCGCCGTACGGAGACGCTGTCCCTGGCGCGCCGTTTCGTCAACACGCTGAGCGGCGGTGAGCGCCAGCGCGTCCTCATCGCCAGGGCGCTGGCCCAGCAGCCACGGGTATTGCTGCTGGATGAGCCAACGAGCAACCTGGACATCAAACATCAACTCGCGCTGTTGACCCTGGTGCGCGATCTGGCTCACCGTTCGGGGATCGGCGTGGTGGCGGCCATTCACGATCTGCCGCTGGCGGCGCGGTTCTGCGACCGGGTTGCGCTGCTGGCGCAGGGGCACGTCGTAGCGGACGGGCGGCCGGCAGAGGTTTTTACGCCGTACCGTCTGGCGGAAGTGTTCGGCGTGGAGGTCAGCGTTGACCGGGAACCGGTGACTGGCAGCCTGCGGCTGATGCCGCTCCGCCCGGCATTATAGGCGTTCCGGCCTGGATGTTGATCTTCTTCTGTTGAAATCAAGCGTTATTTCCCTGGAAAGTAGCATACTTTTCGTGTGGCTTATGGTATAATCCGCACGGTTTTTGGCCTGATTCGCTTGCGGGTTGCGGCCACTCCTTTGCACCGCAGATGCGGACATTCGATACTGGCGCGGATGTCACTCTCAGTTTACTCGTGGCACAGGCATACTGTCGTCGATCACCTGCCAGACCCTGGAAAGGAAATCCTATGGCGAAAAAGTGGGTATACCTCTTTGAAGAAGGCGATGCCTCCATGCGTGATCTGCTGGGTGGCAAGGGCTCCGGCCTGGCTGAAATGAGCCGGCTTGGCCTGCCAGTACCGCCCGGCTTTACGTGCACCACGGAAGCATGCCTGGAGTACCTGAACAAAGGTGGCAAGTTCCCCGAAGGGCTGTGGGAACAGGTCCTGGAAGGCATGAAGGGCATCGGCTCCAAGATGGGCCGCTCGTTTGCCGACCCCAACGATCCGCTCCTGGTTTCCGTCCGTTCCGGCGCCAAGTTCTCCATGCCCGGCATGATGGACACAATCCTCAATCTGGGCCTGAATGACGAATCCGTCGGCGCGCTGGCAGCCAAAGCCGGCGAGCGTTTCGCCTGGGATGCGTACCGCCGCCTGGTGCAGATGTACAGCAAGGTAGTGCTGGATGTCGAGGGCCATCTCTTCGAAGAAGTCATTGCCGACATCAAGGCGCAGGAAGGCGTTACCGCCGACCCCGAAATCTCCCCCGCGGGCTGGCAGCAGGCGGTGGAGCGCTTCAAGGCAGTAACCAAGCGCGAAACTGGCATTGATTTCCCGCAGGACCCCTACAAGCAGCTTGAACTGGCGATTGAGGCCGTGTTCAAGTCCTGGAACGGCAAGCGCGCGGTCGACTACCGTAATGCCACCGGCATTTCCCACAAGCTGGGCACCGCTGTGAACGTGCAGTCGATGGTGTTCGGCAATGTTGGCAACGACTCCGGTTCCGGCGTGGCCTTCACCCGTAATCCCTCCACCGGCGAGAATGACTTCTTCGGTGAATATCTCTTCAACGCCCAGGGCGAGGACGTGGTGTCCGGCGCTCGTACGCCTACCGAAGTCCACAAGCTGAAGGTGGAAGCGCCGCAGGCGTGGGATACCCTGATGGGCGTGGCCAAGAAGCTGGAGACCCATTTCCGCGAAATGCAGGACATGGAGTTCACCATTGAAAACGGCAAGCTGTACATGCTGCAGACCCGTAACGGGAAGCGTACCGCTGCCTCCGCCGTGAAGATTGCGGTGGACATGGTGGCCGAAGGCCTGATCACCAAGGAAGAAGCCGTCTCCCGTATCGAGTCCTTCCAGGTAGACCAGCTTCTGCACCCGCGCTTTGACGAAGCCGCGATGAAGGCGACCACGCTGCTGACCAAGGGCCTGAACGCTTCCCCGGGTGCGGCTGTGGGTAAGGTCTACTTCGATGCCGATACCGCCGCTGAGAAGGGCAAGGGTGGCGAGGGGCAGGCAGTGGTCCTTGTTCGTCCGGAAACCACGCCCGATGACGTGCACGGTATGCTCGCCGCCAAGGGCATCCTGACCCAGCACGGTGGCGCGACCAGCCATGCGGCCGTAGTGGCCCGCCAGCTGGGTGTACCCTGCGTAGCCGGCGCGGAAGACATCAAGATCAACCTCAAAGAGAAGTACTTTATGGTTGGCGGCATCGTGGTCAAAGAAGGCGACACGATTTCGGTGGATGGCGCTTCGGGCCGTGTTTACCTGGGCGCGCTGCCGACCGTGATCCCCAACTTCAATGATCAGACTGACCTGAAGCAGATCCTGGAGTGGGCGGATCAGATCCGCCGGCTGCAGGTCTGGGCGAACGCGGACGAGCCTGGCCAGGCTACGATGGCCCGCAGCTTTGGCGCGCAGGGCATTGGCCTGTGCCGCACCGAGCACATGTTCCTGGGCGACCGCACCGAGAAGTTCCAGGAAGCAATCCTGGCCGAGACGGACGAGGAATTCGAGCGCGTTCTGAGAGAAGTTCTGCTCCCGCTCCAGCGCGAGGATTTCTACGGCATCTTCAAGTCCATGGACGGGCTGCCGGTGATCATCCGCCTGCTGGACCCGCCGCTGCACGAGTTCCTGCCCAGTCGTGAAGAGTTGCTGGTCGAAGTCACGAAGATGGAAATCCTGGGCCAGACCGGGCCGGAATATGACGAGAAGAAGAAGCTGCTGGCGGTCGTCAACGACATGCACGAGTTCAACCCGATGCTCGGTCTGCGCGGCTGCCGCCTGGGCATCACCATGCCCGGCCTGAACCGCATGCAGGTGCGCGCGATCTTCGAGGCGGCGTGCGACGCGGCCAAGGAAGGCGTCGACGTGCATCCGGAAGTCATGATCCCGCTGACCGCGCACGTGGGTGAACTGCGCAAGATCCAGCCGCTTCTGGAAGAAGAAGCCAAGCAGGTCATGGCGGAAAAGGGCGTCCAGGTCAAGTACAAGTTCGGCACGATGATCGAAGTCCCGCGTGCCGCGCTGACCGCGCACGAGATGGCGGACCTGGCCGAGTTCTTCAGCTTCGGCACCAACGACCTGACCCAGATGGCGTGGGGCCTGAGCCGTGACGACGCCGAGCGCAAGTTCCTGCTGCGCTACGCGGACGAGAACGACCTGGGCATCCTGGAGAAGAATCCGTTCCAGACCCTGGACGAGTCCGGCGTCGGCCAGCTCATCGTCATGGCCGTGGAAAAGGGCCGCTCGGTCCGTCCGGACCTCGAGATCGGCATCTGCGGTGAGCACGGCGGTGACCCGGCCTCGATTGAGATCTGCCACCGCGCTGGCCTGAACTATGTCAGCTGCTCGCCGTTCCGGGTTCCGGTGGCGCGCCTGGCGGCGGCTCACGCGGCGATCAAGAACAAGAAGCACTAAGAAGCGCCGCAGTACCGAATCACGCAGGGCGCCTGCGTACCAGTCAATACCGGGCGGGAATTCCTTCTGGGGGTTCCCGCCCTTCTTTTTGCCCGCGAAACGAACAGCCCGGCACATTGGCCGGGCTGCTGGCGGTGACTGCTCAGTGGTGGGTGTTACGCGTGCAGGAAGGCGTCAATCTCGGCCCGCATGGGCATGGACTCGGTGGCACCCGCGTGCGTGACGCTGATGGCTCCGGTAGCACTGGCGAAGCGGATGGCTTCAGGCAGCGGAATCCCCTCCGCCAGGGCGACGGCCAGGGCGCCGTTGAAGGCGTCGCCCGCGCCGGTGGTATCCACGACGTTCTCCACCCGGAAAGCGGGGATGCGCTGCGGGCCGTGGTCGTCATAGAGCAGGGCGCCATTGCCGCCCAGGGTCATGACAATCGTGTTGGCGCCGTAGGCGCGCAGGGCGGCACAGGCGCTCTCCGGATCGGCGCTGGAGACGCCGGTGATGATCTCGGCTTCCGTCTGGTTGGGGGTGATGATGTCGGCCAGAGCAAGGAGATCGGCGGGCAGCGGCTGGCCCGGTGCTGGATTGAGGATGGTTGTTACCCCATGCTTGCGCGCCAGTGCCAGGCCCTGGCGGACGGAGTCCAGCGGCGTTTCAAGCTGAGTCAGAAATACCTTCGCTCCCGCTATAGCGGCTTCGGCGGCTGTGACGTCCGCGGCGGAAACCTGCCAGTTAGCGCCCGACGCGACGACGATGATGTTCTCCCCATGCTCGTCAACGATGATGGAGGCGACGCCGGTCGGGTACTCGCCGGTCTGGATCACGTGCGTGGAGTCGATCCCGGCCTCGCGCCAGACGCCCAGCGCCATTTCCCCAAACATATCGGTGCCGATTCGGGCGATGAACGACACGGCAGCGCCAGCGCGGGCCGCGGCAACCGCCTGGTTGGAGCCTTTGCCGCCGGGGCCAGTCTTGAATCCGCTACCGAGGATGGTTTCCCCGGGGCGGGGAATGCGCGGCGTGAAGGTCACCAGGTCGGTGTTGTAGCTGCCCAGAACGGCAATACGTGGCTTACTCACTGATCATGACTCCTTCAAACGGGCGGGGCGGGCATTCACTGGGCGCGACTCTACACCGTCCCCGCCCGGCATGCAACGTAACCGGCAGCGGGCCGGCGGTCAGTCCAGCAAGTCTGGATAAAGGATGGCCTGCATCTCCTCCACGCCATCAATGATGTACTGGCTCACGGCGCTGAGGTGGGCGTCATTACCGGCGACAAGCGCGCCGGTCTGGACCGCTTTCAACCCCTGGACGGCCGGGTCTGCCAGCCAGGTATCGCCATCCACCCAGGCGGAGAAGACAATCGTGTCCGGGTCCAGCGTCAGGAGCGTTTCGGTATCGATCTGGCTCCAGTCCTGCAGACCGGCCTCACAGGCCGCGTTTAACCCGCCCGCCAGCCGGATGATGTCGTCCAGGGTGGTCTGGCAGCCTGCCACCCAGTTATCGCTGGAGAGGTAAATCGCGCTGCGTGGCTGTTCGATCAGGGCATTGCGGCTGCTGACCGCTTCCAGCCGGTCGGTCAACTGGCCGACCATGGCCCCTGCTTCCACGCGGACGCCCAGCAGATTACCGAGCCAGTTCAGGTTGTCCAGCATAGCGGCTACCGTCGCAAAGTTGCCGACGGTGATCACCGTGATTCCGGCATCCTCAAGCTGCTGGACAACAGCGGCATCGGTGAACGAAGCGGCGAGCACGAGATCCGGATCGAGGGCGATCAACTGCTCCGGATCGGCTTCGACCCGCACCGGGGTCAGGCCCGCCAGGGTGTCTGTCCCGGCGAGGTTGCTGATGCCCTGGGTATCGACCAGGTAGGTAAGCCCTGCGATGCGTTCCGGTTCGGCAGCCAGCAGCCCGGCCAGGATCTCGTCTGTGCCCAGCGTCAGGCTGACAATGGTCTGCGGGCGGCTTTCCAGCGTCACGGTCCGCCCGAGGGCGTCCTCAACCGTCATGGGATAGGCCGGGTAGCGGTCAGGGTAGAGCAGGGCGGCGACATCGGCCACGCCTTCGGCGATGTACGGACTGGTTGTGGTCAGATGGGCATCATTGACCAGGTAAACGCGCCCGCTCTGGACGGCGCTCAGGCCGGCATACACAGGATTGTTCAGGAACGCTTCAACGTACGCCGGGTCCCAGGGCGTCCACCCGCTGAACAGGATCACATCCGGGTCCTGCTCCAGGAGGAATTCGTCACCGAGCGGTTCAAACTGCGAGACACCGGCTTCAGCGGCGATGTCAATCCCACCGGCGGCGGCGATCACCTCGGCAATGGTGGAGGGAGTGCCGCTGGTGTAGTTACCGGGCGTCAGGTACAGGACACGCACCGGGGTTTCACCGTTGACGGCGGCGCTTACGGCCGCGATCTGGTCATCCATCCTGGCGACCATGGCTTCCGCTGCCGTTTCCGCGCCAACGACGCTGCCCAGCAGCCGGGCGGCTTCCTTGATCGGCTCCAGACCGACCGGCATCGGCATCAAGAAGACGTTCAATCCGGCGTCGCGGAGCTGGTCGATCACGGCCGGGTCAGTCCACGTGGCGACGATCACCAGGTCCGGGGCGAGGCTGATCAGCAGTTCAGGATCGGCGATGACATGGTGTTCGATGGCAGCGGCCCGCGCCGCGACATTGCTGATGCCCGGATCGGTTGCCAGGCTGGTCACCCCGATCAGGCGTTCCGGCGCAATGAGCGAGAGCAGGATTTCGTCGGAGGCGATGGTCACGCTGGCGATGCGGGCCGGCGGTGCGGGCAGGGTGATTGTGTTGCCTCCGGCGTCAATGACGGCGCGCGGCCACTCACCGTCCTGGGCCAGGGCGGGCAGGGGGCCGAGGACAACGCTGAGGATGACAAGAGCGGCAGTGAGGCGACTGATCAGGTGGCGCATGGTTCACACTCTCTCCATTCGCGAAACAGGCAGGCT
>CAZGYW010000044.1:0-10812 GCA_964530495.1 uncultured Anaerolineae bacterium | reverse complement strand
CATGATGGAGGAGTTGGCCAAGATCCGGGGGGTGTTGCAGAAAGTCGTCCCGGACGCGCCGCACGAACAGCTGCTGGTCCAGGATGGCACAACGGGGCAGAACGCCCTGACGCAGGCGCGCCATTTTCAGGAAACGGTGAAGGTGACCGGCACGATTGTCACCAAGCTGGATAGCACCGCCAAGGGTGGCATGGTATTTGCCATTGTCCAGGAGCTGGGGCTGCCGGTGCAGTACATCGGGGTCGGGGAGAAAATCAGCGACCTGCTGCTTTTTGAGCCACAGAAGTTTGTGGACAGCCTGTTTGAGGAAAATGGTAAGGATTAACCGCAGGGGCTGGGCAAGTCACGGCAGTTGGATCAATTATCCGGCAGTTAACGAGAAGGAACGATCAGGCATGGAAATGCTGGCAAGTCGCTTGCAGGAAATGCGCGACGCCATTGCAAACCTGATGGTGCGTCTTTGACGTCGCGAAACTGAAAGAGCAGGTACAGGAGCTGGAGAAGCTCTCTGCAGCAGAAACCTTCTGGCAGGATCCAGAGGAAGCGCAGCGCGTAATGCGCCAACTGGCCCGCCTGCGGCGCGAGGTGAGCCGCTGGTCAACAGTGGCACTGCAAATTGATGATGCGCTGGAACTGGTTTCATTGGATGATGACGACATGGCGGCGGAGCTTGAGGGGGAAACAGACCGCCTTGAGTCAGTCGTTGACGAGATGGCGTTCCAGGCGCTGCTCTCCGGCCCGTATGATGCCGAGGATGCGGTTCTGGCGATTCATGCCGGGGCGGGGGGTACGGATTCCCAGGACTGGGCGGGAATGCTGCAGCGGATGTACATGCGCTGGGCGGAACAGCGTGGCTATAAGGTTGAGATCCTGAGCTTGATGGAAGGTGATGAGGCGGGCATCAAGAGCGTGACGATGAGTATCGCCGGGGATTACGCTTTCGGCTATCTGCAGTCGGAGCGCGGCGTGCACAGGCTGGTGCGCCTCAGCCCGTTCGATGCGGCCAACCGCCGCCATACATCCTTCACGCTGGTGGAAACCTGGCCCGATATCCAGGGCGAGATCGACATCGAAGTGGACGACAGGGACCTGCAGATCGATACCTACCGTTCCAGCGGTGCCGGAGGCCAGAACGTTCAGAAGAACGAGACGGCAATTCGCATCACGCACATCCCGACCGGGCTGGTGGTGACCTGCCAGAATGAGCGCAGCCAGACGCAGAACCGCGAACGGGCGCTGCAAATCCTGAAGGCCCGCCTGGTGGAGCTGGAGCGCCAGAAGATGGAGGCGGAGTTCGCGGCCCTGAAGGGAGAGCATGTGGGGGCGGAGTGGGGCAACCAGATCCGTTCATATGTGCTGCATCCCTACCAGATGGTGAAGGATCACCGGACGGAGCACGAAACAGGCAATACTGCGGCCGTGCTGGACGGACGGTTGGATGACTTTATGGAAGCCTATCTGAAAGCGAAAGTCGGCCAGAAGGGTCAGTAGCTGACGTTGCCTGTAACAGACAAGGGCGATCCTGCGACCGGGATCGCCCTTGTTGTTGGTAACAGGGGTCAGGCGGCAGCCGGCGCTGGTTCCCCATGCTGGCGCCGCATGAGGAATTTCGCAGTTTCAGCCGCGGCGCTGGGCAGCAGGGTGAAGGGCAGGAGCACCAGCCAGTGTTGGCCATTTAACGCAATGGTATCAAACACAGGCTGCAAGAAGGGCAGGTAGATCACGCCCAGGAGCAGCACGAACGAAATGCCCACCGCATACGCCATCCAGCGATTCGTGAGCACCCCGATCTGCCACAGGTTCAGGCGCTCCGAACGGGCGGTGAAGGCCCGCAGCAGTTCAGCGATCACCAGAGTGGTGAAGGCGATGGTACGGGACAGCACCGGGTTAGCCGGGTCGGGCTCAAGCGTGTTCAGACTGACGACGAAGGCGCCGAGGGTGGCGATCGTCTCCACCACGGCCTGGATGCCGGTCAGGATCCATAGCTCGCGGGTGATGATCGGTTCGTCCGATGGGCGCGGTTTCTGGCGCATGATGTCCGGTTCTTTCTTCTCGAGGCCGAGTGCCAGGGCTGGCGCGCCATCCGTCACCAGGTTGAGCCAGAGCAGGTGGATGGGCAGCAGGGGGAGTGGCAGCCCGAGCAGCATCGACGAGAAGATAATCAGGATTTCACCGACGTTGCACGAGATCAGGTAGTACACGAACTTGCGGATGTTGGCGTAGATAACGCGGCCCTCTTCAATGGCGGCGACAATGCTGGTGTAGTTGTCGTCGGTGAGGACCATGTCCGCGGTCTGCTTGGTGACATCGGTGCCGGTGATGCCCATAGCGACCCCGATATGGGCGCGCTTGAGCGCAGGGGCATCGTTCACGCCATCACCGGTCATGGCGACTACATTGCCCCGCCCCTGGATGGCTTCCACAATGCGCATCTTATGCACCGGGTTGACCCGCGCGTAGACGGAAACATGCTGCGCTTCCTGCGCAAGCGCGGCGTCATCGACGGTGTTCAGTTCCACACCGCTCATGATGCGGTCACCGTTGGCCATCAGGCCAAGGTCACTGGCGATGGCTGCCGCCGTGTCGGGATAGTCACCGGTGATCATGACCGTCCGGACGCCTGCTGTCCGGGCGACAGCGATGGCATCTTTCACCTCGGGGCGCGCCGGGTCACGCATGGCCGCCAGCCCAACAAACGTGAGATTCTGTTCGATTGCGTCCGCCTGCGGCTCGACGGGAAGCGTCTCAAGCGGGCGGCAGGCGATGGCGAGCACGCGCAGGGCCTGGCCGGCCATGGCGCTGTTGATCTGCAGGATGGCCTGGCGCTGCTGGTCAGTCAGCGGCACACTGGCACCATTCTGTAGAATGGTCGTGCAGCGTTCCAATACTAACTCCGGCGCGCCTTTGGTGTAGGCATGGTATTGCCCGTCGCCATTGGGTGAACGGTGGATGGTGGTCATCCGCTTGCGCTCGGAGTCGAACGGCACCTCCGCCAGGCGAGGCCAATCGGTTGCGAGCTGGTTAGCTACCAGGCCGGCCTTGGCCGCCAGGGTGAGCAGCGCGCCCTCCGTAGGATCGCCAATGAGCCGGGCGCCTTCCTGGTCCCGTTCAATGATGGCGTCATTACAGAGCATGGCGCCCCGCGCCAGGACCTGGAGGTCAGGGATATCCTGGGCTGCAACGGAAGCGCCGTTGCGCTGGTAGCCGCCTTCGGAACGGTAGCCTTCGCCGCTGACCGTGATGATCTCGCCGCCAATGTAGACCTGCACGACGGTCATTTCGTTGGTGGTGAGGGTTCCCGTCTTGTCGGAGCAGATGACGTTGGCGCTGCCCAGAGTCTCGACGGCGGCCAGACGACGGATGAGGACATTGCGCTGGATCATGCGCTGCATGCCGAGGGCCAGCGCGATAGTGACCACGGCGGGCAGCCCCTCCGGTACGGCAGCAATGGCGAGGCTGATGGCAGTCATGAACAGCTCGATCAGGGCTTCCTGCGTGGTAGCGGTGCTGAGCCACTCACCCAGATTGGTGATCGGGTATTCCGCGCTCAACCGAATCACGCCGATGATGAAGACGACAGCGCAGATCACGAGGGTGGCAGTGCCCAGCCAGCGGCCAAGCTGGTTAAGTCGCTGCTGGAGTGGGGTATCCGGCTCGTCGTAGCTCTGAATCATCTCGGCGATGCGGCCGATTTCGGTCTGCATGCCGGTGCTGACGACCAGGCCGCGGCCGCGGCCGTAGGTCACCATGCTGCCCGCGAACGCCATATTGCGCCGGTCCCCCAGCGTGGCATCCTGGGGAAGGATGTCACCGGGGCGCTTGACCACCGCGACCGACTCGCCGGTGAGGGGTGATTCGTCGATGGTCAGGTTGAAGCCTTCGATCAAGCGCACGTCAGCAGGGATGTAGTTGCCGGTGTCCAGCAGCACGACATCTCCGGGGGCAACATCCCGGCTGGCGATACTCTTGATCCTGCTATCGCGTACCACCCGGGCTTCCGGGGCGGTCATCTTCTTCAGGGCGCGCAGGGCGGCCTCCGCGCGGCCTTCCTGGATTACCCCCAGGACAGAGTTCAGGATGACGATGGCGAGAATTGCCAGGGCATCCGTGTACCCTTCTCCGGTGTAGGCGCCGACAATTGCTGAGATAGCCGCCGCAACGACGAGGAGGATGATCACGAAATTATTGAACTGCTGCCATAGCATCTGGAGCAGCGTAGGGGGTGGCTCCTCGCGAAGTTCGTTGGGGCCATACTGCGCGATGCGCTGTTGGGCCTCAGTATCGGAGATGCCGGCGCCCAGATCGGTTTCCAATACCCGGGCGGCTTCTTCCGCTGAGATCGTGTAGGCATTCAGTTCCGGCATGATTCCATCCTTGCTCGGGTTTCCAGGCACAGGAACGTTCAATAAGCCCGACGGCGGTTCCGTATTGCGCTCAGGGTAGTCCACCCTTTGGATGTGGTCAAGGCGCTATGCGCTGATTCCCCCCAATACTTGGGGGTAGGAATCGTTCGGAGCACTGCATTACAGAGACGTCGGCGAGCATTGGCCGAGTCTAGCGCGCCGCGCCGGGATCGCCAACGGATTTTTCGCACGCGCCGGGGGACAAGCGGCGGATTTGGGATGATGTTATACTGTGTATAGTGCACAGAGTGGATTGTGCGAAGCGTGACAAAGGGCGCTGGCGGGTCGGAGGATTGCCACTGACCAGCGCGGGTAGTGTGTTTTATGCTTAAAGGGACGATGGTGTAATCTCAGCAGAATGGTATGCTTCAGTTCATGTTGCGAGAGGAGTTGTGATGGCCACAGGCACGATTGTCATCAATGAAGCGCGTTGCAAAGGCTGCACACTGTGTACCACGGCCTGTCCAAAGGGGATCATTGAGATGGCGGCAGGGCATGTCAACGATAAGGGGTATGTGCCCGCGATCCTGGTAGACCCTGCCGGAGAGTGCACCGGGTGCGCGATTTGCGCCGTGATCTGCCCGGACGTGTGTATCACCGTGTTTCGCGATGTCCCGGCGGCCAAGCTTCAGACAGCGACTGTGTGAGGGAATACGGAATGACAACCGCACAGCTCATGAAGGGAAACGTTGCCATTGCCGAGGCCGCCGTGCGTGCCGGTCTGGAAGCGTACTTTGGGTACCCGATCACGCCGCAGACCGAGTTGCTTGAGCACCTGTCGGGGCGGATGGCCGAACTCGGTCGGGTCTTTGTACAGGCTGAAAGCGAAGTTGCAGCGATCAACATGGTGTATGGAGCCGCCTGCACCGGCGCGCGGACGATGACCTCTTCCTCCAGCCCCGGGATCAGTCTGATGCAGGAGGGCTTCTCCTACATCGCGGCGTCTGATGTGCCCGTAGTGGCGGTGAATATGATGCGCGGCGGCCCGGGTCTGGGCAATATCCAGCCGTCGCAGGCGGATTACTTCCAGGCCACACGCTCGGCGGGCCATGGTGATTACCATCCCATTGTGCTGGCGCCAGCTTCCGTGCAGGAAGCGATTGACCTGACATTTCTGGCGTTTGACCTGGCGGATCAGTACCGGCACCTCGTATTGCTGGTCGGGGACGGGTTGATCGGGCAGATCATGGAGCCGGCTGTGATGCCGGAGATGCGCCCGATTCGCCCGCGACCGGAATGGGCGGTAACCGGTGTGGGCGACCGCAGTGAGAAACACACCATCACCTCCGTCAACCTTACTGCGGAGGGTAACGAACAGGCGAATTTCCGGATTCAGGAACGATTGCAGAGGATCAAGGCGGACGAGCAGCGCTGGTTTGAGGCCCAGACTGAAGGTGCACGCATCCTGGTTACCGGATTTGGCACAGCCGGACGCGTGGCGATGTCTGCAGTGCGCACGGCGCGCGCAGCCGGCTTGCCAGTCGGGCTGTTCCGGCCAGTGACGCTGTGGCCCTTCCCGGAGCGGCGGCTGCGCGAATTGCTTGATAGTGGCATCGAAGCGGTGCTGGTCGTTGAGATGAATGCCGGGCAGATGCTGGAGGATGTGCGGCTGGTTGCGGAGCGCGACCTTCCGATTCGCCTGCACAGCCGCCTGGGAGGGACGATTCCGCTACCAGAGGATGTTCTTGGGGAAATCAACCAGATCGCCGCGTCGCTGGGTTTGGCCCAGGCTGCGCCCGCAGGGTAATGGGAGGGTTGGACTGTGACACTACAGCAGGATGAGATGGTACGCACAGTAGTCTACAAACACCCGGAATCGCTCACGGATATGCCGACGCACTACTGCCCCGGCTGCACTCATGGGGTTGCGCACCGGCTGGTGGCAGAGGTGATCGATGAGCTGGGTGTGCGCGATCGAACGGTTTTGGTGGCGCCGGTGGGATGCGCCGTGTTTGCGTACGACTACTTCAACCTCGATGGCGTGGAAGCGGCACACGGGCGGGCACCTGCTATGGCGACCGGTATCAAGCGCGCGCTACCGGGTTCGGTTGTGTTTACGTATCAGGGGGATGGTGACCTGTCTGCGATTGGCACGGCCGAGATCATCCATGCTGCGGCGCGTGGAGAGAACATCACCGCGATATTCATCAATAACGCGATCTACGGCATGACGGGCGGGCAGATGGCGCCAACGTCCCTGCCAGGCCAGCGTACGACTTCCTCACCAACAGGGCGAGATGTCGGGACTATGGGCAACCCGCTCAAGATGACGGAGTTGATTGCACACATCGATGGGGCAGCTTATGTGGTGCGGCGCTCATTGCACAATGTGCGCGAGATTCGCAAGGCCAAGAAAGCGATCAAGATGGCGTTTCTGGCCCAGATCAATGGCCTGGGCTTCAGCCTGGTTGAACTACTCTCGGCTTGCCCGACAAACTGGGGAGTTCCCGCGCCGGACGCGCTGCAATGGATTGAAGATAACCTGGTTCCGTTCTATCCGCCCGGTGACTACAAAGTCATTGATGCGGTCAAGGATCTCGACATCCGGGAGTGACGCCATGCAGGAAGAAGTCATCTTTGCGGGCTTTGGCGGGCAGGGCGTGTTGTTCGCCGGGCAGTTGCTGGCGCATGCCGCCATGCAGGAGGGCCGGCACGTTACATGGATCCCCTCCTACGGGCCGGAGATGCGGGGCGGCACCGCCAACTGCACGGTGGTGGTCAGTGATGAGATCATCGGGTCACCGCTGGTAGCCCGGCCGAGTGTTGTGGTCGCATTCAACAATCCATCCATGATCAAGTACAGCGAGCTGGTCAGACCGGGGGGACTGTTGATTGTGAATACCTCCATTGTGGAGGCGACAACAGACCGGACGGATATCAGCGTGGTGCTGGTGCCGGCCACGGATGCCGCCAATGCGCTCGGTGATGTGCGACTGACCAATATGGTGCTGTCGGGAGCGATGCTGGCAGTGCGGCCGATCATCCAGGTGCAGTCGCTGCGGGACACCCTCACGGCCAGGCTCCCTGGAAGCAAGCAGCACTTGCTGCAGGTTAACCTGCAGGCCATTGACAAAGGCGCAGAACTGGCGCAAGTAAGAATGCACGCTAACTGAGACTTCCGCACCTCTGTGCGCAGGACCGAAAGCCGCAGGGTCATCCGTGAAGACCTGCGGCTTTTCTGTTGAGACTGCGCGAACTCCTGGCGCTGGAAATGCGCCGGGGCGTCCTTTGCCGCTCGCAAGCAGGACGTTACAATCGTGGCCTCGAGCAGCGGGTCGGGACGGCATTCCGGGGAGGGAAGGGAAGCGTATGGATCGCGCAGAGGCCTGGGCGCTTGTGGCAGCGCATACACAGTCACAATCATTGCGGCATCATATGCTGGCGGTTGAGGCGGCAATGCGCGCCTACGCGCGCCGCTTTGGCGAAGACGAGGAGCTGTGGGGTGTGGTGGGCCTGGTTCATGATTTCGACTACGAGGAGCATCCTGACATGACCGCGGAGGATGGACATCCCCGCTGGGGGGTGAATCAGCTGCGCGCCAGAGGCGCGGATCCGGTGATCATCCGCGCGATTGAGGCCCATGCGGCAGAGCGAACCGGGGTCCAGCCCACGAGCCTGCTGGAGAAGTCGCTGGTTGCCGTCGATGAGATGACGGGATTTCTGACGGCTGTGGCGCTGGTGCGGCCCAGCAAGGACATTCGAGACATCACGAAGGTGAAATCCGTCCGAAACAAGTGGAAGGATCGCAGTTTCGCTGCCGCGGTCAACCGCGAGGAGATCGAGCATGCAGCGGCTGCGCTGGGTGTAGACCTCTGGGAGGAACACGTCCCGCTGGTGCTGGAGGCGATGCAGGCGATAGCCGCGGAACTGGGGCTGGATGGCAGCGCACTGGCCGAGTGAGCGCCTGAGCCGAAGAGGATGCGCGATGCTGGGCGTCCGGTCAGGACCTGGCCGGGTGCCCGTTAGTTGTCGTAGGCGAAGATCGAGAGCGTTAGTGGCTCGCCAATCGGTAGCTGGCCGGGGGTGCGCAATTCCCAGGTGCCGGTGCGCACTCCACCACGGCCACGGGGCGGGGTTGTGCCACTGAATTCGATGACGGCTTCTTCGCCCACTTCGATTCGATTGCGGATGAAGATCCGCGGCCCGGCATTGAACGATTCCCCTTCCAGCCAGGTCAGCGAGGTGTTGCGTTCCCAGGCACAGTCCCCGGCATTGAGCAGCGTAATGGTGATGGAGAAAGCTGTCTCGGTGCGAATATAGACCGGAGCGCTGCCACCAGTATAGGCTGGATAGTACTCTAACTGCGGGTCATCGAGATCGGGCTTGATTATCGCATAGTCATACACACAGGCGCTCACTGTAGCCGTCATTTCGGCAGCAACGAGAGTGCCCTGAGCGAGTGTCTGTGTGATATCCGGGGTTGGGGTGAGCGTCAGCGTTGGTGTGGCGGATTCGGTAGGCGTGGTGGTCACTGTTGGTGACACTGTGGGTGTTGGCGTGACCGTGCTAGTCCCCGTAGCGGTGAGTGAGGGAGTCGCCGTGGTGGTTGCCGTAGCAGCGAGCGAAGGCAACGCGGCGGACGGAGATGTTGGGGTTGGGGTCGCGGTCGCAAGCACCGTGATCGAGAAGAACCCATTGTTCAGCCCCCAGGCACTGCCAGCAACCAGCAGGGCAATGACACTGAGCAGGAGCCATGACGTGCGACTCAGATGTGGCTGAAGACGCCGGAGGCCGCGGGCAGTCTCATCCAGAGCGTCGTCGTGCAGGGCGGAAGAACCAGCCCTCGCTTGAGCCGGTAGACTCAGGGCCGCGTTGTCCCTGAAGGGCTGGCTCGCCAGCAAACGCTCATCAGCCAACAGCGCCTCAATGTGCTCCACCATGACAGCGGCTGAAGAATAGCGGTCAGCCGGCTGTTTGGCAATCGCTGTGAGGATGATATTTTCCACTGCCGCGGGAAGTGCCGGGTTGAGGGAGCGCGGCTGCGGGATCGGCTCGTTGAGATGTTTGAGAATAGTTGCCAGGGGCGTGTCGGCTTCGTACGGCAGCCGGCCAGTCGCCAACTGGAACAGGATGATACCGAGGGAGTAGATGTCCGACCGTTCGTCTCCTGCCTCACCAAGCCCCTGTTCGGGCGCCATATAGGCCGGTGTGCCAACCATGCCTCCACTGGCCGTGAACTGGACCCCACTCACGATCTTGGCAATACCGAAGTCCGTCAGAACGACGCGCCCATCCCGATCCAGCATCAGGTTGGCCGGTTTGACATCGCGATGGATCATGCCCTGGCGATGCGCATAAGCGAGCGCCTGCCCTGCGCTGTGAATGATACGCAGCGACTCTGCGAGGGGTAGATGTTCGTCGGTCCTGGTCAGCTCAAAGATGCGATCTTTCAGTGTCGGTCCGTCGATGTACTCCATGACCATGTAGTAGCTGTCATGAGCGCGATCATATTCAAAGTCATAGACCTGGACGATATTGGGATGCTTGAGCCGGGCGACGTTCTGGGCTTCGCGCTCGAAACGGGATTTGAACTCGGGGTCATCCGCCAGGAAGCCATGGAGCAGCTTGATCGCGACAAAACGATCCAGGGCAGCGTGGTAACCCTTGAAAACCTCGGCCATGCCACCGCGGCCGAGGCGCTCCACGATCTCGTATTTCCCAAGGGTCTTTTTGGCCACCGCGATCACCAGATAATGCTGCTAGTGGGAGAATTGGGCGACAGGTGAGGCGCATCCCAGTAGAAAGTATACATAGGAGGCTGCGCCGCCTCAATCCCCGTCTGGTCGAATGTGCCGCACCACTGCCTCAGTCGATCGATTCGGACTCAGTCATGAGCGGGATTAAAAAGGTCGTTTCGCGCACATCCTGCGGGTTGGTGCGCTCATCGTAGTACAGTTCCGCGCGCAGAACATAGGTGCCAGGGAGACTCTCGACGCCACGGATGTGCAGGGTGAAATCGAGCTGGGTCATCATGGTCTCGATCACGCTCAATTCAGCCACGATGGGGCCGCCCTGCTTGCGCGCGTAGATCTCCAGATTTGGCCGTTCTAGGAAGGGCGTCAGCGTTAGCGTCATGCGCACGCGCCCGCCATCCGGGTAGGGTTCGGCGCTCAATTCCTCAATCCTGACCTCGGCCCTGGGCAGTGGAGGATTGGCGTCATCAGGGGTGAAGAAGATACTCATGGTCTAGGTTAGCTCGCGGAAAGTGGCAGCAATGTGCTGCGCGATGAAATAGGCACCAGTATGGTAGCGGGTGTAGGGAATGACCGCAAATGACAGTGCGACGAAGCAGGTGGCTCACCGGGCGTTGCGCGCCTGTTCCTGGAGCGCGTGGATGACCTGCAGCGCGTGGTTGTAGTGATCGGCATGGATCAGGAGGTGGTCGCGCTCAAAGGCTGAGTAGGCCATC
>CAZGYW010000043.1:0-10873 GCA_964530495.1 uncultured Anaerolineae bacterium | reverse complement strand
TGCGCTTCCTGGACTACCTGCCGCCCATCCGCGAGTTCTTCACGTTCCAGATTGTACTCGTCGGTCGCAAGCCGGGTGGCTGAGCGCGTTCCCATAGCGACAAAGCAACCGGGCGCGGGAGAGGTCGTCCCTTCCGTGCCCGGTGCAATCCGCCGCTAGCGCCGGCGTCTGCCGCCGGCTTCCTCAGCGGGCGGTTCCGGAGCCACCTCGCCCGCGCCACCATCAGGTGCCGGTTCGACTACCGGGGCAACCACCGGAGCCGGAGTCATTTCCGGCAGGGCGTTCAGGATTTTCTCCGGTGAAAGGGGCGCGGCAACCGCCGCCTGGCGGTCGGCCTCCAGGCGCATGGACTGACCGGGCTGGAAGCGCACCTCCCCGGACTGCTCCTTCGTCATCTTACCCAGGTTGTCCTCGATCACGTCCTGGGCCTGCAGGACGCCCTGGCTCCAGTCATCCAGCTCGCTGGCCAGCACCTGCTCCGCGCTGAGCACGAACTTCAGCCGGTCTTCCGGCGTGGCGGTGTTTTCGATGACCTTGTAGTCAACTGCTTCCTCCTCCAGCCGGGAAAGCGTGGACGAGTACACGCGGTAGTTTTGCTCGTGGGACATCAGGGCCAGCCAGGTGACGATGGCGCTCACGCAGGCGGCGGTGATCGCCGCGAACTCGCTGAGGTCGAGCGCGGTCAGCAGCGCGCCCAGCCCGCCGAAGAGCAGGATGAACCCGCGCCAGTAGCGTGACCGGACGTAATCGCGCCGGATGCGGCTGCGGTACCAGTTCAGCTGCGGGGTCAGGCGCAGCTTGAAGTAGTCCTCAATGCTCATCTCGCTGTAACCGTCATCGGCGGGTACGTAGACCCAATTGGGTTTGACCGGGTCTTTGTCCGGGTCAAAGTCATCGCTCAGCATCGGGGCGGTCACCCCCAGGTCGATCAGGGCGGTGCGCGCCTCCTTGACGGTGTCGTTGAGCAGCTTCAGGTCAGCGGCCGTCAGTTCTTCGTAGTAGTTGCGCACGCGCAGGATGTAGATCGAGCGGCGGATCTTCTCCGCGCCCAGGCGGAAGCCCACCCAGTTGCGCCGCGATTCAAAGCGCGCGCCAAAGTCCAGCAGGCCGGAACTGAGCAGCGGCAGGGCAATCAGGAGCATGATCATCAGCAGCCGCACCGGGCCGCCTAACACCCCTTCGCCCTTGTAGGCCGCGATGTCCGCCGCACCGTTGCTGAAGATCCAGAAGGCGGCAGCTACGGTGAAGAACACCACCGCGATCAAAAACAGCAGGGCATTCCGGATCGTGCGTTCGATCTGCCCGCGGCGCTTGCGGCTCTTTTCCCGGGCCGCCCGCGCTTCCTCAGTCTCTGCAACGGCGGCAGCCGGAGCAGCCGGCTCCTGTGGTGGCTGGCCACCCCGCAGCCAGGTCAGCAGGTTGTTCCAGCGGGCTATGGTGGCATCCGTCACCCAGCGGGTGTCTTTGTAGCTGGTGATCATGCGCAGGCTGAGGATGAACAGGATCAGCCCGATGGTCACAAACCCCAGCCGCCACAACCGCTCGCTGGTTTCCACCACGCTGAGCACGGACAGGATCGTGGTCAGCAGGGAGGCGAGGATGATGTAATAGCGGATGCGGGCGTAGCGCTGTTTGAGCAGGCCGGACTGGCTGTCGTAGCTGTTGAAGCGGTGCCAGGCGTAGGCCAGGGCCAGCTCGTAGCCGCGCTTGTACTCCGCATCCTGGTTGGTTACATGAACGGTCTCCTGGTCGGACATCATGCTCTCTCCCGAAACACTCAATTCCCCTCTGGTTGGTCTCTCACAAGAATTGTATTACGACTAATCATACAGCAAAACGCTTGAAAGCAAAAAGCCAACCGCAAAGGCTCTCACCGAAGAGAAAAACCCTCACCGCAAAGATCGCAAAGAGGAAAAACAGGGGCGCAGAGAAACGCTTTAATCAAGGAGCTTTGCGGCTTTTTGCTTCTCTTTGCGATCTTTGCGGCAAAGGTCTTTCGCTCTTGCGGTTCGCTTTTGCCTGTGCCGCGCGCGTTCAACTCTCACGGTAGCACGAAAACGGGCGGGTGTCAGCCCGCCCGTTGGTCACTTTTTAGTCTTCGCGCAGGACGTAGCCCACGCCGCGCACGGTATGGATCAGCCGCGGCTCGCTCTCGCTTTCCGTCTTCTGGCGCAGGTAGCGTACGTAGACCTCGATGATGTTGCTCTCCCCGCCAAAGTCATACTCCCACACCCGGTCGAAGATCAGGTCGCGGGTCAGGACCTGGCGCGGATGGCGCATGAACAGTTCCAGCAGCTCGTATTCCTTGGCGGTCAGGTCGATCACGCGCTCGCCGCGCTGGGCGCGGCGCGTGCCGGTATCCAGCGTCAGGTCCCCGAAGCGCAGGATCTCCGGCGCGGAGGACGGCTGCGAGCGGCGGAACAGGGCGCGGATGCGGGCCAGCAGTTCGTCGAACGCGAACGGCTTGACCAGGTAGTCATCCGCCCCGGCATCCAGCCCGGCCACCCGGTCGGAGATGCCGTCCTTGGCGGTCAGCATCAGCACCGGTATGTCACTGGCGGCGCGCAGGCGACGGCAGACCTCGATGCCGTCCAGGCGGGGCAGCATCAGGTCCAGGATCACCAGGTCGGGCGGCACATCGCGGGCCTTCTCCAGCCCGCTGGGGCCGTCCATGGCGACATCAACCGTGTAGCCCTCGTAAATCAGGCCGCGCCGCACCGTCTGCACGATCTGTTCGTCATCTTCCACGATGAGAATGCGCTCACCGGCCATTACGGCATCCCTCCCCACTGCAATCCCCACGCAGCGCCGGGCGTCGCCAGCGCAAAACGCTCTCCGGTTGTCAGGTTGATGATCACCAGGTCGCCCATCGGGCCGTAGTCCCCGTAGCTCATATTGCGCAGCCCGGCGGCGAAGCGGCCGTCCGGCGAAAGTTCCGGCGCCTCGATCAGACCGCCCTGCCCCTCCACAATCGGCAGCGCCCCCGGCAGGACCGGCACCAGGAAGGGCTGGGCCATGCTCGGGCCGAGCACGTCCCCGGCCGGCGCGCGCAGGATTTTGGCGGCCTCGCTGGCCAGCGGCATCGCATCCAGCACATGCCAGGCCGTGTCCAGGATCGTGATCTTCTCCGGGTTGGCCGGGTCAATCACGTACAGGCCCGGCTCCGTGAAGGTAAACCCGGCGTCCCAGGCCAGCACGCGCCCATCCGGCAGCCAGGCGCCTTCCGTAGCGCCCACCGGCAGCGCCAGCGGTTCCCCGCCGGTGATGGGCAGCACGGCCAGCCCGCTGCCTTCGTAGTACCCCACGCTGATCAGAAGCATGGTGCCATCCGGACTCCAGCGCGGGCGCATGTAAATCCGAATCTCAACGGGTGGCGTATCCGTCTCGAAATTGTCGGTCAGGAGTTCCGTGCGCGCCCCGCCGCCCGCCGGGATGAGCCAGATGCCATCCCGCACAAAGGCGATGAGCTGCCCGTCAGGGCTCCAGGCCGGCTGCGCGCCCGATCCGGGGCGGTCAACCACCGGGGAGAGCGCGGCGCTGCCAGTGCCGTCCGCGTTGGCCCGGACCAGGTTCCCGCCGGCGGTGTAGGCAATCTGGCTGCCATCCGGGCTGAGGCCGAAGTCCAGCACGCTGCGCGGTTCCAGCGTGACCTGGCGGGCCGGGCTGCCATCCGCGCCCAGCACCCACAACTGCGCGATCCCGGCCGTATCCCGCGCCAGGTAGTACAGGCTGGCGGGCAGTTCCGCCCCGGCCAGCTCGGTAGGAGCCAGCGGCCCCCAGGTGTAGGCTTTGACGCCGCCCATGATCTCCCGGCGGGCGTTCGTGCTCGGCTCGATCACGGTCAGCGCACCGTCGATGGTGGCGGTCAGGGCCACACCATCCGGCAGCCAGCGCATGGCAGCGGTCAGTTCCACGCCCGCTTCCAGTGCCTGGAAGTCGCCGCCGGCCAGGCTCACGCTGCCGTAACGGCGCGCCGCGAAACGCTGCCCGCTGGCTTCATGCACCAGCACGACGATCCGGTTGCCGCTGACGACCGCCGGCTGGCTGACCAGCGTCTCCACGCCAATGAGGACGTTCTGCTCCCCGGTGGTGATGTCCAGCGCGATCAGGCCGCCGGTCGGCGGCGCCACAGCCAGCACCCCTTCCTGGATCCAGGCCAGCCCGGCGGAGGAGGGGATCTGCCCGGCGTAGACGACATTCGCGCCCACGCGGCGGTAGATGTTCCAGACGTTGCTCTCGGCTTCCGCGGCCAGGTAGCCGCTGCCCGGCGACCACACCAGATTCACGAACGGGCCGCCAGCCAGGTCGATGAAGACCGGGCCGCCGCCCTCGCCCGCCCCCGCCAGGTGAACACGCACCCCGTCGGCGACGGTATAGGCAATCGCAGAAGCGTCCGACGACCAGGCGAGCGTCTGCCCGCGCCCGGTGATGGGCGGCGCTCCGGCCTCCTCAAAGGCCAGCACCTGGCCGCTTTGCCCGTCAATGGAGGTCACCGCCAGAACGGGGACGGAACTGCCATCGTCAACGGGGCCGGTGCGGTAGGCGACCCAGCGGCCGTCCGGCGCCGGGCTGAAATCCAGCACGCGCTGGTTGGTGGGTGTCACGGCGGTGGCAAAAGTCGCGCCCGCCTCCAGGCGCATCACCAGGCCGTCGTCCGTCAGGACGAACAGATCCGCCGCCAGCGTCAGACTCTGGGCGGCAGCCGGGCCTGGCAGCAGGCCAGGGTGCAGCAGCAACAGGACCAGTATTACCAGCAAATAACGTCTCATGACAGTATCGTACTCTCTTGATAACCGTGAGGCGCTCAGGTGATGATTTCAGTATAGCGCAAAATCGAGCGGCTGCCGGGCGCGGCGCTAACCGACCCTCGGCGCCTGCGGACAAAAAAAAGCCCCGCGCAAGAGCGCGGGGCCGGATGATGAAGCGGTACTGCTAGAAAAGAAGAATGATACCGCCGGTTTGCGGGACGTAGCCACCCATCCCGGAGACGATGTTGCTGAAGATGTTGCCAATGGCCGGCCCCAGCAGGGCCAGAATGACAATCACCACCACAGCAACCAGCACGAGGATCAGCGCATATTCGACAAGGCCCTGACCCTCTTCGCGCAACCGTGCTGCCATAGTACGCAACCATTGCATCATGACGATTACTCCTGCTGATAAAAGCGATCATGCACAGGGTAGCATGATTTAGAACGGGATGCCAGTAGCTTAAGGTACTATGGAGGCACTGTTGCGCGCGGAATTTAGACGGTTTTTAGATTACGCCGGGTCAGGCCGCCTGCACCCGCCACAAAGGCGGCGTTCCGACGCGCCTGCCTTCCCCGCGCCTGCCGGAACAGGTTACAATCAGCCTGCGTTATCTGGCCCTGGAGAAAAGGAACTCCCGCATGAAAGCTGATATCGACCGGCTGATGGCCGCCCGCAACCTGGACGCGATCGCTATCCTGGGCGGCGAAATGCCCAACCCGCACCGCGCCTACCTGACCAACGGCCACGAAGCCAACGCCCTGGTCTTTAAGAAACGTGGCGCGCCCGCCGTGATGATCACCAATTCGATGGAAGTCGAGAACGCCAGACAGAGCGGCCTGCAGGTCTACACCCACAACGATTTCAAGCTGCACGAGTTGTGGCAGGACTACCCCGCCGATCCCGACATGCGCCTGCTCAAGACGTTTGAGCGTTACTTCGCTGAGCTGGGCATCACCGGCGGGCGGATCGGCATCTACGGCTACGGCAGCCTGGGCGCGACGTGGGAACAGCTCAAGCTGATGAGCGCGCACTTCACGGGCATGGAATTCGTGGGGGAACGCGAAAACACGCTCTTTGACGACGTGGTGACCACCAAGGATGACGCCGAGATCGCGACCATGGTGGACGTGGGCCGCCGCACCAACCAGGTTATGCAGGCCGCCTGGGACTTCATCGCCGGGCACCGGGCGCAGGGCGAGACGGTGGTGAAAGCCGACGGCAGCCCGCTGACCATCGGGGATGTCAAGACCTTCGTGCGCCTCAAGCTGCTGGAAAACGGTCTCGAGGACCCCGACGGGATGATCTTCGCCCAGGGACGCGACGCCGGCTTCCCGCACAGCCACGGCGCGGATGCCGAGCCGCTGCAGCTCGGCCGGGCGATCGTCTTCGACCTCTTCCCGCGCGATATGCAGACCGGCTACTACCACGACATGACCCGCACGTGGAGCATCGGCTACGCCACGCCGGAAGTCCAGCGGGCGTACGATGAAGTGCTGACCGCCTTCAACGCCGTCCTGCCCCGCATCGCGGTAGGCGAGCGCACCAAAACGCTCCAGGAGATTACGCTCGACGTGCTGGAGGAGTTCGGCCATCCCACCGGGCGCACCCAGCCCGGCACGAGCATCGGCTACATGCACAGCCTGGGGCACGGCGTCGGGCTGGAAATTCACGAGCGCCCCAGCCTGACCGAGCGCATGGATCGCGACGCGGTGCAGGTCGGCAACGTGTTCACGATTGAGCCGGGCGTGTACTACCCGGAACGCGGCTTCGGCATCCGCATCGAGGACACGGTTGCCATTGACGGCGCCGGCAAGCTGCTCACCCTGACGCCGATGCACAAGGAGCTGGTCCTGCCGCTGCGGGGCTAGACGGTGGGCCTCCGGATTGTGGCATAGCGGGACCGGTAGGGGCGAGTCACGACTCGCCCTGTTTCTTCTGTTTCAGGTCAGGAACGGCCAACCCCGGCGCGCCTGCGCCCGCGTCAGACGAGATCGGCCAGGGCGGCATCCGACGCGGCCGGCAGGCTGCCGGCAGTCCCGGAGGGTTCGGGCGGCTTCCATTCCAGGCGCACCCGGTCGATGCGCAGCCCGTCCATCTGCTCAACCGTCAGGCTTATGCGCTCAGTTTCCACGCGGTCGCCGGTCTGTGCCACGCGATCCAGCCGCCCCAGGATGTACCCGGCAATCGTCTCGTAATTCTCGTCGCGCAGTGCCAGGCCAAGCTGCTCGTTCACCTCGTCAATGGGCGTCAGACCGTTGAGCAGCAGCGTGCCATCCGCCTGCGGATCGAATTCATCCGCCTGGTCCTCAAACGCGTCCTGCACATCCCCGACCAGCTCTTCCAGCAGGTCTTCGAGCGTGATCAGCCCGGCGGTGCCGCCGTATTCGTCCAGCAGCAGGGCCAGGTGCTGTTTGCTCAGCCGGAAGCGCGCCAGCAGATCGTTGATGGTGATCCCTTCGGAGACAAACAGCGCCGGCCGCACCAGGTCGCGTAAATCAGCGTCGCGAAGATCCGCGTCACGCAGGCCGGCGCCGTTGGGGCGGCGCAGCTCGCGCAGCAGATCCTTGGTATGCAGAATGCCGATGACCTGGTCGAGGTCGTCCTCGTACACCGGGAACTTGGTCAGGTTGGTTTCGGCCACCTGGTCGATCACCGCGTCCAGCGGCGTATCGGCCTGGAAGGCCACCACCTCGGTGCGGGGGACCATCAACTGGCGGGCGCGGGTTTCGCCCATCTCAAAGACGGCCTCCATGATGTTGTCCTCGCCCCCGGCAAACACGCCGCCCTCCGCGCTGGAGCGGATCAGGATGCGCAGCTCGTCCACCGAGTGGACCAGCTCATGCCCGCTGGCCGGCTGGACGCCGATCAGGCGCAGCAGGAGGTTGCCAGTGCCGTTCAGGGCGCGGATGGGCAGGTGGAACAGGTGCGCAATCGTCACAATCGGGCGCGCCACCCACAGGGAGGCCGCCTCCGGGTTCTGGAGGGCGATGGACTTGGGCATCAACTCGCCGATAACCACGTGCATGAAGGTGATGATCAGGAAGGCGATCACCCCGCCGATGGCCGCAGCGGATGTCGCCTGGATCGCGCCCGCCGGCAGCAGGTGAGCCACCGGCTCCAGGAGGCCTTCCACCAGCGGCTCCACCAGGTGGCCGAGCGCCGGCTCCCCCACCCAGCCGAGGCCCAGGCTGGCGACCGTGATCCCGAGCTGGGTCGCGGCAATGTAGCGGTCCAGGTCGTTGATGGCGCTGCGCACCACGCCGGCCGTGGCATTCCCCGCCTCGATCAGCGCCTCGATCCGGGAGCGCCGCACGCTCACCAGCGAGAATTCCGCCATCACGAAGAATGCGTTCAGCAATACCAGGCCAAACGCCACCAGTAATCCTAAGAAGTCATTCATGCCTGCGTGTTATCCTCTGCGGGCCATCAGCGCCCGGCCGCCGGCTCATCCACCGGCTCCGCCGGGATCAGCCGGGTAACGCGTACCTGGTCGATCCGGTGGCGATCGATGGTCAGCACTTCCAGCCGAACTTCGGAGGTTTCGATCACCGCCCCCGGCTCCGGCACTTCTCCAACCTGGGACAGGATGAAACCGCCCAGCGTGTCGTTTTCGTCGGTTGGCAGGGCGATGCTCAGCAGGCGGTTGAGGTCGTCCAGGTCCAGGCGCGCGGAGCAGATGTACTCGTCAGGGGTGACCATCTGGTACGCCGCCTGCTCGTTGAAGTCGTACTCGTCCTGGACTTCCCCGATGATCTCTTCGATCAGGTCTTCCAGCGTGACCAGCCCGGCCATGCCGCCGTATTCATCCACGACCACCGCCAGGTGCACGCGCCGGGCCTGCATCTCCTGCAGGAGGGTCATCGCGTTCTTGCCCTCCGGCACGTAGTAGGCCGGGCGCAGCAGGTTAGCCAGGGCGTCGCCATTCCCGCCCTTGCCCCACAGCTTGAGCAGGTCCTTGGCGTAGAGCAGGCCGCGCACATGGTCGATGTTGTCCTCGTAAACCGGGATGCGCGAATGGCCCGCCTCCAGCACGGTGTGGACGGCTTCATCCAGGGGGGTGTCGATCGGCATGGCGACCACATCCAGGCGGGGGACCATCACCTCCCGGACGGCGGTGTCACCGAGCTGGAAGATGGAGTAGATCATCTCCTTCTCTTCGTCCTCGATCACGCCTTCTTCCTGCCCGGCATCGACCAGGGTCATGATCTCTTCTTCGGTGATGTTGTGGACCTGGGCTTCGATGCTCAACAGGCGCACCAGCCCATCGCTGACGGCCCGCAGCAGATTGGCCAGCGGCGCGACCAGCAGCACCAGCAGGCCCATGAACCGCGCCAGGGCCGGCGCCAGACGATCGGCATGGGCCACGCCCACCGCCGCCGGGATCTGGCCGCCGAACACCAGCATGATCACCGCGCCGACCAGCAGCACAATGAACTCGGCCAGGATCAACGCCGTCACGGGCTGCAGGCCGGCATCCGCCAGGCTGCGGGCCAGGTGCGGGGCGACCCCGATCGCGGCCACTCCGGCGAACAGGAAGCGCAGCACAATCACGCTCAGGTGATAGGTGTTGACCAGGGAAGTCGCGTTCTCGCTGAGCTTAAAGGCCAGCGCGGCCCGGCGCCGGCCTTCCGCCGCCCTGGCGGAGAGGTCCTGCGCCCGCGCATTGATCAGCGCGTAGTAGCCCAGCACCACCAGGCTGTTGGCCAGCAGCAGAATCAGCAGGATGGCCAGGCTGGATAAACTACCGTCGTCCACTTCGTTGTACACTCCTTAGCAGGTACTGCCCCGGAACTTCCGGGATCAGGCCGAGCCACCGGAATCCGGCGTCTCGGTGGCTTTCTTCTTCGCAGCGCGAGTGGCGGCAATCCGGCTATCGCCAATGACCCGGGCCGGCACGCCCACCGCTACTTTGCCCTCCGGCACGGACTGGCGCACCACCGCGCCCGCCCCGGTCTGCGCCCCGGCGCCAATCTCCACCGGCGCGATCAGCATCGTATCGCTGCCGATGAACGCGCCCGCGCCGATCACGGTGCGATTCTTGCTCACGCCATCATAGTTGCAGGTGATCGTCCCTGCCCCGATGTTCACGTCCGCGCCAACCTCGGCATCCCCCAGGTAGCTGAAATGCCCCATCTTGACACCCGGCCCCAGCGTGGATTTCTTGATCTCGCCAAAATTGCCCATGTGGACGCCCTGCCCCAGCCGCGCGCCATCGCGCACGCGGGCGAACGGCCCGATCCACACCTCAGCCTCCAGGGTTGACCCCTGGATGATGGAGGCGATCACCCGGCAGCGATCGCCGACAACCGCATCCTGCAGCACGGCGTTTGGCCCGATCACGCAGTCCTCGCCAATCACGGTCTGACCGGCCAGGTGCGTGTTGGGCTGGATGATCGTGTCCGGCCCGATGCGCACGTCCGGGCCGATGTACGTGGCCGCCGGATCAACAATCGTCACGCCGTTGAGCATGTGCGCCCGGTTGATGCGCCGCCGCAGAGCCGCTTCGGCTTCCGCCAGGTGCACGCGGGTGTTGATGCCGATCAGCTCGTCGGCGTCCTCCCCGGTGACGGCGATCACGGCCCGCCCGTCGGCGTTGGCCAGGGCCACCGTGTCCGTCAGGTAGTATTCATGCTTAGGTGGCGTGGGCGTGACACGCGCCAGCGCTTCCCACAGCCATGCTCCGTCAAAGACGTAGACGCCCACATTCAGCTCGCGCAGCGCCAGTTGCTCCGGCGTGGCGGCGGCTTCCTCCACGATGGCGGCCACCGTGCCGTCCGGGTGGCGGACGATGCGGCCAAAGCCGCGCGGATCGTCCGCGCTGTAGGTCAGCAGGGCCATGGCCGGGTGAGCCGGGCTGGCGGCGAAGGCGTCCAGCAGGCGCCCGAGCGTTTCCGGGCGCAGGAGGGGCATGTCCGCGTAGCAGACCAGCACCCGGTCCGCCTGGCCGCGCAGCAGGTCAGCCGCGACCTGGACGGCATGCCCGGTGCCCAGGGGCGGATCCTGCACCACGAAGGCGGCGCGCTCCCCGATGTGCTCGCGCAGGGCCGCGCTCTGCGGGGCAACGATCAGCACCGGCGCGCGCCCGCTGAGCGCCCACGCCGTATCCACCGCATAATCCACC
>CAZGYW010000042.1:0-11061 GCA_964530495.1 uncultured Anaerolineae bacterium | reverse complement strand
TCTTCAACTGATCAGCCTGTGCCTTCAAATCAGCGATTTCCTGTTCCTCTGGTGCGGAAGGCGCCCAACCGGGGACACCGGTGGCATAGAAGCGATGCCGCCAGCCGCGTCCCGCGCCGCCACCTTTGAAGCCAAACCTGCCGCGGGGCATTGTGGCCTCATTGGCGAAACCGGGTTGTTCATAGCTGCCGCAATAGCCCATGCCGCGTCCGGTTCTTGGTCCTGCCCCAAACGGACCTGTGTGATTTCTGCCTGGCATAATCCTCACCTCTTTCCTTTGTGATTTCGACTCATGGAACGATTGCCGCGGCAGCGGGTTTGCCGTCGCCGGCCTCGGCCCGTTCCAGTAAAGCTCTTATCCGACGCTGGTAACAGCGTTGTGGCGCCTGTGGCTGGTGTCGCAAGGCGGCGCTCCAGCGCAGTGGCGAGCACGCTCACCAGGCGCGGGGCAACTTCACGCCCCAGAAAGGCCAGGGCAGCGCCCGCCAGCGGCATCAGGCCGCGAACGGGCGATGTCATTGACGGCACGGTCGGCCCGGCCGGGGCGGGGATGATTCGCATCTCTGGCACCGGCGGCGCCACGATCGGCAAGCTCCGAACCGGCGCTGTGCTGGCGCTGATAGCGCCGTTGGGACAGGCATCCAGGCACGCATGGCAATGTGTGCACAGCGTGTCATCAATGGCAGCGTGCTGGCCAATGATGGCGATTGCCCCCACCGGGCACGTATCCAGACACGCGCCGCACCCGGTGCACAATGCCTGGTTGATCTGCATGGCCATGTCAAAAACCTCACTACTCCTCGTCACCAGCACCTGGCAGCTCGGTGTCTGCGGGAGTCGATAGCGCGATCTCAAGGATCGATCCCGTGCCAATCTGAACGAAATCGCTGCCGTATTCTTCCGCAAAAGCGGCAATGGCCCGTTCCCCTGTGCAATGGCAGGGCCCGGCCTGCTCCACGCCCAGGCGACGGAACTCCGCAACGATTCCCGCTATCTGGGCGGCCGAGTGGTCTTTGAGGTGGAATCCGCCCAGGACAAGCTGAATCGGTTCCCCGGTTGTCTCTACGACCCGCTCGACGATCTCGACGATGCCGGGATGCGCGCAGCCCGTCATCACCACCACGCCCTGGCTGACCTCAATCGCGAGTGATTGTTCCGGCGTGATCCCGGCCATCTCGCCGGTGGTGAAGATGCCATCAACAACGATCTGGTCGGGCTGCGCCTCGACCACAGTTGTCACCCGGCTGATCTGCTGCTTGACGGCCGCCGGGAAAGAGGGCAGCACCACCACCGTGGGTCGCACCCCGGTGGAGAGCAGCGCCTCCAGCCCGCCGGTGTGATCCCAGTGATTATGCGAGAGAATCACGGTCTCAATCGTCAGCGGATCAATCGCCAGCGCGGCCATATTCCTGAGGAGCGCTTCACCATCCGCGCCGGTATCGAACAGCAGGATATGCCCTCCATACTCGATCAGGGCGGCAAACCCCCACCCTGCGATGAGATCAGGGTTGTGCAGCGTGTTTTCGTAGACAATTGTGATCTTCAGGCTGGAGTCCGTGGTTTGTTCTGGCATGGGCGACCCTCCTCCACCGTTGAGATTCCCAAACAGGCTGATAATGGCGAGAAACAGCCAGAGCATCTGTCGTATAATCATGAGGTCATTGCCACCTTTCCGGCGCATCAACCACAACCCGCCTTGCCCGGGGTGCCGGTGCGCTCTCCAGCGGCGAGCCGGTCAGCCACGCAATCACAATTGATGGATCAGCGTGCATGACACCTGTGCGGTGGAAGCCTGGCAGGATGCTTGCTGCCCCACCGGTCAGATCTTCTTTCATGCGGGAGAAGGCAACTTCCTGTCCCGCGCCCCGGTAATTGCACGCTTGACCGATGCTGGTTGAGCGCGACTGCAAACTCGGTGTGCAGTGGTTTGATGCGCCCAGTTTACAACTTCTATGTACAACTGTCAATTTTTATAGTAAGATTTCCTGCAGTGACCGAGAGTTGAAAGCGGGATCAGGATGGAACAAATCGTCCCGAATGTTGGGCCGCGCATTCGCGCGATGCGTGAGGCGCGCGGGCTTTCGCTGCGTGCGCTCGCCGAACGGTGCAGCCTGTCGATCAACGCGATCAGCCTGATCGAACGGGGAGAGAACTCGCCAACGGTCTCCTCGCTACACTTGCTGGCAACAGCACTTGGGGTGAAGATCACGGATTTCTTCGAGAATCCGAATGACTATGCCGTGGTGCATGTCAGGCACGAACAACGGCTGGCCACCCGGGGAGCCGGGCTGTTGATGGCCAGCCTGGGCATCGGCCTGCGCAACCAGCAACTGGAGCCTTTCATCGTCACGGTGGAAGCGGGGGCTGGCTACCCGGGGGACGCAATCGTACATCCCGGCCAGGAATTCGTCTATTGTCTGCAGGGCGCGATTCGCTATCACATCGGCGACCGGGTCTACGCCCTGGAGCACGGGGACAGTGTGCTCTTCGAAGCGACACTGCCCCACTGTTTCGCGAATCCCGGAACGTCTGCGGCGGAGATCCTCCTGGTCTTTCAGGCGGCGGAAGGGGGTCACCTGGCCCGGCAGCGCCACCTGGAACCGTGATAGTCGTTTGCGGATTGCCTGTGTGTCCCGCTTTGTAGCCGCGCCGCCCTGACGCGTTCCGGGGTGCCGGGCACCTCGCGCATCCAGGCACCTGGGTGATTGCGGGCCATCATCTTTGCCCGGCCCGACCGCGATACTACCGCCCGCCAGTTACGCTGCGCCGCCGAGAAACTCCCCCCACTGGCCACAAGCCGCCTGACTGCTGCCGTCTGCCGAGGGGGATATTCTGGCCCCTGTGACCATCCCCAGGCCGCACTGGACCCGCCTCTATTCCACCAATGTCCTCAAAGGATTCACCATTGATGCATCTGGCTCACAGACGGAGCAGCCCCTTCACAATTTACACCCCCCTGACAAGAACACATCAGAATAGTCTTAATTCGCGAAAACTCATATTGGTTGACAACATATCTGGAATACGCAAAAATGAAATAAAGTCAGCCAGTGTGGTGTACTGCTTTTCGCAGGGGTGTCCGGCACGCGATGCGCCACTATCCGAGCATCTTCAACAATGAGCCAGTTATCGAGACTCAGAGAAACGACCTTGCCATACCAACCCTCCGACCCGCCGGTCTGCACCAGGTCCCTTCGCGTGCGGCCCTGTCAAACGCATCCTCCTGCTCCTGATTGGGATGCCTTTCATGCGGGAAGCCTCCAGCAGCCGGACGCCAGTGCGCCACCTCCAGCTCCGTGCTGCCCTATCGCCGCTTTTAGATTCGACTCGCGCGTAAACCCGCTCAAGGGAGAATATGAATGACCACGATTGGTCCATCCGTGTTCGACCGGGCAAAAGCTCGTACGGGCCACATTTCCCCTCGACGCCGGCGGGATTACCTCACGTTTCTGGCGTTTATCGCG
The DNA here is from genome assembly GCA_964530495.1 of uncultured Anaerolineae bacterium. Taxonomy (GTDB): domain Bacteria; phylum Chloroflexota; class Anaerolineae; order Aggregatilineales; family Ch27; genus CAZGYW01. Next base: position 7,597 of record CAZGYW010000042.1, on the reverse strand, counting down.
CCGAACTTCATCCTGTTTGGCGTCTTCACCTTCTGGCCATTCGTCTATAGTTTCGTGCTGAGCCTGACCAAATGGAATCTGATAGGCAAGGCAAAATTTGTGCAATTCGATAACTATGAGAAGATGGTGGCCGATCCGGTTTTCTGGCAGGTCCTCAAGAACACAGTCTACCTGGCCCTGGGCGTGGTGGTCGTAAAGCTCATTCTGGCGCTGGCGCTGGCCCTGCTCCTCAACCAGCGCCTGGCCGGACGTACGATCTACCGGGCCATTATCTTTTCGCCAACATTCACGACGAGCGTGGCCGTGGCCATGGTCTGGACGTGGATTTTCGATCCGTTCTATGGGGTGCTGCGCGTGCCGTTAGGCTGGTTTGGGCTGCCTTCACCGGAGTGGCTGAGCGACGTGAACTGGTCGCTACCGGCCATCATCATCGTCTCGATCTGGAGCGGGCTGGGCTACGACATGGTCATCTTTCTGGCCGGCCTGCAGAGCGTTCCCCGGGAATACTACGAAGCGGCGCGGGTCGATGGCGCATCCCGCTGGCAGGTCTTTCGCAGCATCACCTTCCCGCTGCTCTCGCCCACCACGTTCTTTCTGACCATCACGGCGATCATCAGCGCCTTCAAGACGTTTGACATTGTGTCCGTGATGACAGGCGGCGGCCCGCTGAACAGCTCCAATGTGTACATCCATTATGTTTACCAGAACGCGTTCAAGTGGTTCAAGATGGGGTATGCCTCGGCGCTGGCCGTTGTGTTCTTCATCATTGTTCTCATCATCACTCTGATCCAGTTCCGAATCTCGCGCCGGTGGGTGTACTACTAGATCGGGTTAAGAAGCAAAGGGCCGGAGCATGAAGGTCACTACGGTTACATCTGCAAAGCACCATGCAACCGCTTCAAGCCGTCTGCGCCTGGGGGCCACTCATATCATCCTGATCATTGTCGCGTTTATGATGGGCGTGCCCTTCTTCTGGATGATAACGACGGCCTTCAAATCCTCGACCGAGGTTTACAAGTTCCCGCCGATCTGGATTCCTGAAACGATTCAGTGGGGCAACTTCGTCACGGCCTGGGAGTCGGCGCCGTTCGGCCAGTTCTACATCAACAGCATCATCACCGCCGTCGTTGGCGTTGTACTGGAAGTGACAATCGCGCTGTTCTCCGCCTATGCCTTTGCGCGGATCGACTTCCCCAAACGCGATCTCATCTTCATGGTCGTCCTGGCCAGCATGATGATCCCGGGCGAGCTGACCCTGATCCCGAACTATGTAACGCTGTCTCGCCTGAAATGGATCAACTCTTACCAGGGCATCATCATCCCGCATGTCTCCAGCGTTTTTGGCGCGTTTCTGCTCCGGCAGGCGATTCTCGGTATGGAGAAGGAGATCTTCGACGCGGCGGAGGTAGATGGCGCCAGCCATGTGCGCATGCTGTTCTGGATTGCGCTGCCAATGGCGCGCCCGGTCGTGGCGACCCTGGCGCTGTTCCTGTTCATTGCCAAATGGAATTCGTACCTGTGGCCGCTGATCGTGACCAATACCGAGAACATGCGCACGCTGCCGGTTGGCCTGGCCATGGTGCGCAGCGCGGAATACCAGATCGGGCCGGAGCACCTCATGGCCGCGTCATTGTTCGTGCTGGTGCCGGTGCTGATTGTCTTTGCCTTCACCCAGCGGCAGTTGATCGAAGGGATCGCCTCCGGCGCTGTGAAAGGCTAACCGCCTGACCCTGGAGAAAGGAGGGCGCATCGAGCGCTGACCGCAGCAATTTCTCTCTGCCTGAATAGATTACGAAAACAAGGGAGGTCTGGAATGAAGTTTCGCTCACTTTCAATTTTGTTGGTACTCGCCCTGCTGCTGCCGAACATCGGCATTGCCCGCGCGCAGGATGCGCCGGTGAAGGTTGTGTACTGGCGCGCACTGACGGGCGTTGCCGGCGATGTACAGGATGAGCTGGCCCTGGCGTTCAACGAATCACAGGACGAAGTAGAGGTGGAGGTCCAGTTCCAGGGGGCCTACGCCGAGGTCCTGCAGAAGCTTCAGGCCGCGCTCATCGCCGGTGACGTGCCCGACCTGGTGCTGCTGGATTCGCCCTTCGTGGCGCTGTTCGCCAAAGATGGCGTGCTGGTGCCGCTGGATGATTTTGCCGCCGACCCTGAAACCGGCCTGGATATGAGTGCCTTCTACCAGGGGCTGGTGATGGACGGCTACTACGATGGCTCGCTCTATGCGCTGCCGATGATGCGCAGCACGCCGCTCCTTTACTACAATGCGGATATGTTCGCCGAGGCAGGCTTGCCGGATCGTGTGCCGGAAACATGGGATGAGTTCAAGGAGTTCTGCGACGCGCTGACCATCATCGGCGATGATGGCATCCCGGTGCAGCAGGGCACCTCGTTCACCATGACCCAGACCACGGCGCACTGGTACCTCCAGGCCGCGATCTATGCCTACAATGGTGAGGTTTCAGACGAGGACTTCAACATCCTGCTGGATAGCCCTGAAGCTGTCGCGGCGGCGCAACTCTGGCAGGACATCGTCTTCGAGTACAATACCGGCAAGGCCGGACTTGACGAAGGCGGTTCCCACGCCGACTTCCTGAATCACCGGGTTGGCATGGTCTTTGGATCGACCGGAAGCATGGGCAGCCTGCTGACGAACGCTGACTTCAAGCTCGGCGCAGGCATGATCCCGGCCCAGGAACGCCGCATGGTCCCGGTTGGCGGCTCGGTCATCGCCATGACCAGCACTGACCCGGTTCGCCAGGCGGCCGCCTGGGAGTTCATGAAGTTCATGGTCAGCCCGGAAAGCAATGCCCGGATCGTCGAGCTCACGGGATACCTGCCAACCAGTGAAGCCGCGCTGGAGACGGAAACGCTGCAAGCGTACTTTGAGCAGTACCCTGAGCGCGCGATCGCCCTGGAGCAGCTCCAGTATGCTCGCCCGCAGGCCAGTGTGATCTCGCTGGCGATGGGCACCGAGATTCTCCGCCAGGCGGTGGAGAAGCTGCTGGTGGCGGAGGTCCCCGCCGAGCAGGTGATGACGGAGGCGAAGGAAGCCCTCATCATGGAGTATGAGGAGAACTTCGAGTAGGGCCAACACGCAGTACCCGCTGAGTAATCGTAAGTTGTGACGCAGGGTGGCCCGCTGTGGCCACCCTCGCGTCCTGAAGCATCGTTGGCGAGAGGATATGCGACTGCTGATGAGGTATTCTTGCTTTCAATTCAGCCTGATACTTGCGCTGGCCCTGTTAGCGGCGTGTGCGCCTGCACGCTCAGCCGGGCAAGCCGAGGAGACGCTACCGATGGCTACTACGAAACCGCTGGTCATTGCGCATCGCGGCGCGCGCAGCCTGGCGCCGGAGAATACCCTGGCGGCGGCGCGTAAGGCGCTGGAAGCAGGCGCCGATATGTGGGAGCTGGATGTCGCGGTCACGGCGGATGGCGAGCTGGTGCTGATGCACGACGACACGCTTGAGCGCACCTGCAACGCCAGGGACGTCTTTCCGGACCGCGCGCCCTGGCAGATCTGGGATTTCACGCTGGCTGAGCTACAGACCCTGGACTGCGGTTCCTGGTTCAATGCCAGCGATCCCTTTGACCAGATCCGGGCCGGCAATGTATCACAGGAAGATCAGCGGGCCTATGTCGGTGAGATCGCACCCACCCTGCGCGCGGCTCTGGAATTCACGCGCGAGAACGACTGGCGCGTGAACGTGGAACTGAAAGCCCAGCCCAATGTAACTCTCGATTCCATGATTATTGAGAAGGCTGTCGCTCTGATTGAAGAGCTGGGAATGGATGATAACGGGCAGGTCGTTATCTCATCGTTCAACCACGACTATCTGCGCGCCATCCGAGATCGCAATCCGAATATCCCCCTCCAGGCGATCACCAGCCAGTTGATCCGCGATTTGCCGGAATACCTGACGGAGATCGGCGCGCAGGCCTGCAATCCCCGCTGGAATACGTGGAGCTATGCGCGGCTGGCCGAACTGCAGGACCAGGGCGTCCGGTTCAACGTATGGACGGTGAACGATGAGCTAACCATGCGCGCGCTCATCGCTACGGGAGTACACGGGATCATCACCGATTTTCCCCAGACCCTCCTTACGTTGCTGGATGAATGATCTTCAGGAGTAACATAGAGAAGCCGCGTCCGGCAGCGGTCGCGACCTGCCGCGGATACAGACGCAGCGGACCCACCAGGCCCGCTGCGCCGTGCTGTATTCTGCCGAGTGAGTCCAAAATTCACTCACTGCCCCCCATAGGAGCCCGCCCGACCGGGGAGTCCGCGCCTCGCATTCGGGCGAAGCAGGCATTGATGAGGCGCCGGAGTATGGCATCCGGCTGGCCTCCGGGGCAGCTCACTCCCCCACATGCCGGTCACCGGTGGCCTTCTAGCAAAGGCATGGCGGAAGGGTCAACTACCAAATGCCTGCGTAACGGCCCTGCATCATAAACCAAAGTGGCTCAACCGGGATGTCGATTGAGCCACTTTCAACGGAGGATCGGACGCTCGTATGTATCCGGCCAGTGCTCATCTCCCCATGCAACCTGCAGTGCTTGCTTAACCCGGGCAAGTGCCGCACGGCCTGTCCTATTGCATTCGCGAGCCACAACAGCGCCTGCTAAATCCGTGCCTGGCGTGGACGGGTAAATCGGCCAGTGCGCGACTGTGCCCCGGTCCTTACGGATTGAGTGGCAGAGACACGCTCACAAAGCGAACTGTGCCATCACGCCGGAAGATGTGATCGCTCGTGACAGCATCGAGTATGTGCCCATCAACTCCGCGCTCAGTGCCATCGGCATAGCGCACAGTAACATACCACTGATTTGACGCTTGCAGCACCACCGGTGTCTGGCAGATGGAGTAGGCCAGCGAGCCTGCTTTCAGTTCAATTTCCTGAGCGTGCCCATCGACATCAACGTAGGAGAACGCTGCGGGGCCGGTGAGAAGTTCCTGCCTATCCAGGAAGGTTGTATCAAACACCACCCTACCATCCTCGACAAAGAATCCCACTTCTGCCTGCCGGGCCAGGATCAACTCCTTGACCAGTCCTGTCATGCCCGGTTGTTTTGCCCCCTGCCCTTTAGGTGTATGTGAATAGGGGTCTGTGGGAAACGCGCCGTATGCAGCCGGCGGCTTGTTGAAACCCAGGCCCTGTCGAATATCCTGATAGCACTTCCGCAGCGCACCGGCAGTCGACTCACCTTTGAACCTGCAGGCTGTCTCCTGTACCGCGAGCAGAAGTTTTGCGACCATGTGCCAGTAGACACTGCCCAGACCTTCATAAGCGAAGAACGTTCCCGAACGCCCGGTGAACTCGTCGTGATGGAAGGTTGTTTCGAACAGTGTCTTGATCTTCTCGAATTCCGAATCGACAAGCTCAGCGTACCTGGCCTGTTCTTTCAGGGCATCCAGCGCCCGACTTACATCGTGGAAGTTGCGGATATGCCCGCTGAAGTGATAGACGCCGTTGACATCACGGGTAATGACGGTGGCATCTCCGGCCTCAACCAGGACGTGGAAGAGCCGTATGCCAGCCACCTGATCATGAGTCAGGCTGTTCTTTTGCAAGAAACCCGGCAGTGTTCGGTCCGGGTAAAGGATGTAACTCTGCTGTTCGGGCTGATACAGCGCGCTGTTGCGAAGGCCGTGCAGCACGGCCAGCGATTCCTCCGCCGACAACAGCCCTGATGAGAGGATGGCAACCTGCCCTTCGAGCATCTCATATAGATGATTGATCGAGGCGCGGCCATGATCGAGTTGCAGGGTATTGTAGGCGTGATAGAGGCCATCATCGCGCTTGTTGGCATGCAGGGAATGGTCGATGTACTGCAGCGTCAGGTCAAGAAACGCGACCAGTTTCGTTAGCGGTGAATCGACGCGTTCGCCTGAAAACCCATTCCTGTAAAGATTCCCGCGGTAGGCACTCCCGGCCTCCCCCAGCGCATCCAGGATCAAGCGGCGTTGCACATCGTCAAAGGCGCTCTGCAAAGCCGGCTGGAAGCGGCCCAGTATCGCAAATAGCCGGGTGTAGAACTGTTGAATCTCCGTATTGAGTGGAACGACATCGAGGGTGCTCGTGCTGAACAGCTCCCGGCAGAAAGCAACATATCGGCGGAGATAGCACAACGTCACCACTGACAATCCCTTGCCGACCAGGGCATTGTTAGCATCGTTCCATTCCGGGCGCTGGGTATTCATCCATATGCCGCCTTCGGGAACAAGGTTGACCAGTTTGGCAAGTAGCAGCGTCAGCAACTTCTCGGCAAGCGACACATGCAGGATCTGCCCATTCGGGGCCAAGACAAGTTTTCCGTCCGTACCACGCTCACTCTGTTGCGCGTTGATCTGCTGTTCCAGATCCCAGTCGAAATCAATGGTGTTGTAAGGATCGTTCAACAGATCAGCATAGGGTTTGATGTGATAGGGAACATTGGCGTAGCTGAACATGCGCCGCGCAAGGAATCCCTGAAGCCTGCCGGGGTGCATCCTGGCGCTGATTTCCATCAGCTTCTGGAGATAGATGATCTGGTGATCGCTCCAGTACCCAATGTTCGCCCAGGGATTGTGTGGATCTGGAACTTCCCAATCAACCCCATGATAGGTAATCCGGTAGGGGTTGTAACCGTCAGCCGTCGTCGCGTTCAAGAAAGTGACGATCATACCCTGGACAAACTCAGGATATGAGTAGGCCAGCGCCTCCCAGTTCTGGAAGATGTCGCGCCAATTGCCTTCATAGTCCAGCTTGACAGTGCCATCAGGCTTCTTGACGTTGATGGCAAACCGGTTCCATGGGCGGCTGGGATCGCCATGCCGCCGGCTGAAGGTCAACGGCAGGTAAGAATAGCCCAGGCGCATAAGATCAGCCGCGCCGGATGCTTCAAGGCGCTGCTGCAGATCGGAAACCTGAATTCTCTCCGGCAGTGCCGCGAAGAAATCTGCATGCGCCTGCAGCACCGCAGGGTTACGAACAGCCACGAAGTCCACAAGATCCGCTGACGAGACCCAATACTGATCTGCAAAGATGCCGCCGCGCATCACATTGAACATCACATTCGCAAAGTGATGAGCGGAACAAAGCGGATTGCTGGAGAGTTGTACGCCATCTGCGCCGGCAACGATTCTCCACAGACCTGACTGGTTGGCGGCGATATCGTCTTCCAGCTCCTTTGACAGGGTCGCGTGGTCGCCTTGAAGCCACTGGTTCTTTTCGGCAATTGCAGCACTGTCCTGATCAACATCAGCGATCAGATGCCAGGTATGGCCTTCCTGTGGCGCCAGATCAAGCGTGACATGCACGAAGTAGGCGCAACGCTGGCCCCGCACTTCTGTTTCGGTGACCGGGGCCTGTCCAGTGCGGAAACGATCGAGCTGCGCTGATGACAGGAGATAGCCTGCTTGAGGCAGGCCAAGCTGGGCAACGGTGGTGGTCAGCAGTGACTCGCTGGGCTCAGCCAGATCGGTAAGCCGCGAATTCAAGCCAAAGATCGCCAATCCGGTTTCAGGCTCCAACTCGCTGCGCTTGTAGGCATCCAGAAGAGGGCTGAACATGTTCTGTGTCGCCACAGCAACATTGGCGGGCAGGAT
>CAZGYW010000041.1:0-11197 GCA_964530495.1 uncultured Anaerolineae bacterium | reverse complement strand
ATCGGGCTGCTGGCTGTCTTCAACCGGATTGGGCTGCGCAGCCTGCCGATCCTGCTGGGCGTGATCGTGGTGAGCTGGACGGTATTCATGGCGTCCACGCTGCTGGCCGGCAACCTGAGCATCGTGACCGGGGACTTCGGCCAGCTCGGATCGATCGTCAACTCCACCATCACCGACCGGCTGCAGGGCAGCATCGGCCACCTGCTGGTGGTTTACACGCGGGTGGCGATGACGCTCGGCATCTGGGGGGTGGCCCTGCTGGGCGGGTTGCGCCGGCTGGTTACCGGCAGCCGGGATGCCAGCCTGGCCCTGCTGGCCGCCGCGCCGTTCTCCCTGCTTATCCTGCAAAATTATGGAGGGGAGATGCCGCTGCGCGTCTACCTGTTTGCGCTGCCGGGCATGGCCTTCTTTGCCGCAGCCCTGCTCTTCCCGCGGATCAGCGCCGGGCGCTCGATCCTGATCCGGCCGCTGGTGGCGCTGCTGAGTGTCGTGGTGCTGGGGGGCTTCCTCGTGGCGCGTTACGGCAACGAGCGGATGGACTACTACACCCCGGACGAAGCGGCGGCGGTGGATGCCCTGTATGACCGGGCCGAGCCGGGCGCGCTGCTGGTCGCTTCCTCCTTCAACACGCCCTGGAAGCACCGTGACCAGGGCCGCTTCCGCACGCTGACCCTGGTGGATGAATTCCTGGCCGGGGATGCTGACGCGATTGTCCGCGCGGTTGCAGCGGCTGCGGCCCGCCGCGAAACGCCGGCTGCCTACCTGATCCTGACCCGTTCCCAGGCGGCTTACCTGGGCATATTCTATGGCCTGACGGAAGCGGAGTGGATGGCCCTGCTGGACGAACTGGCCGCCTCCCCGCGCTTTGAGGTACAGGATCGCACTTCTGACGCGCTGATCCTGAAGCTGGTGCCAACTGGAGAATGATGATGCCGAAGAACCTGACCCGCTGGTGGTGGCCCATTCTGCTGAGCGCCGTGTTGCTGGCGGCCTGGACGATGCTGTTCGTATGGCCGGTCTCTCCGCTGCGGCCGGTCATCACCTGGGCGTTTCTGCTGGTGTGCCCCGGGCTGGCTTACGTGCGCCTGCTGGGGCTGCGCGAGTGGCTGGCGCAGGCAGTGCTCAGTGTGGCGCTCAGCCTGGCGCTTCTGATCGTGGTGGGGACGCTGATGCTCGTCCAGGGGGCGTGGCATCCCGAACGCGGGTTCCTGGCGGCCGCGCTGATCACGGCCGGGGGCGTGGCCCTGCAGTCCGCGCAGATCTGGCGGGCGGGGCGCCAGCCTGCCGCCGCAGACCGGATGCCCGGATGGGTGCGGCAGGCTGGCCAGTGGCTGGCCGGCGGGCTGGCTCACGGCCCGCGATACACCCGGCCCGCCTATGCCGTCCGGCCCGCAGCAGGGCGGGGAGCCTTTGGCGCTGCGCGGGATAATAACGGCCCGTACGGCTTCCTCAGCGATGTGGGCGGCACGCCCGGCCTCGGCATCCGGGATACCCAGCCCATGGTCCCGGTGTCCCGCGCCGTGCTGGAGCCGGTGTCCTCCGGCCAGGTGTGGGCGCCGGACGAGGATTGGGATTTACCCAGCGCGGAAGACCTGCGCGGCCTGACGAGCACGCTGCCCTGGATGAACGGGATTTCCCGCCGCCAGGCGCCGGGCGTTCCGGCCGGCGCTGAGACGCGTCTGCGCACTGCATTCAGCGGCCGCAAGCTGGCGCGCCTGTGGCGCGGCTACCGGGTGGCAGGCAGATCCCGTTTGCGCGCGAATCGCTCCTGATAGCGGGTTCCTGGCGGCGAACCGGGCGGATTTTTCCTCCTCAGGCTATAATGCGCTGCCACGCAGTATTTCCGGTTGGTGTTGCCCTGGCCAGTGAGTGACGCATGACGCCCTTAGTTCCCCATCTATCGTCCACCCTGCTCTCCGGCGGCGCTGAAGGGCTGGCGATGCAGATCAACCTGGTCGTCATCGGGCTGCTGGTGGTGCTCCTGATCCTGCGGGAGGCCCTGCGCGGGGCAGCCGTCCGCCCGGGGGAAACGCCCACGCAAAACGGGTGGACCCGGGCTCTGGACCTGGCGATCGTCCCGCTGCTGGTGGCCTTTTGCCAGATCATTGGCCTGCGCCTGGTGGCGCTTCTTTCCTGAGCCAATTCCGCCGGACTGCATCCATTCAACGATCTTGCCAGCGCTGCGGGAACCCCTTTCCCGGCAGCGCGAAATGGAGTCTGGTCACTTATGGCCTATCGTGAGCGCGCCCCGGCCGGGGTGCTGATCCTGGGTGCGGGCGCAGCGTTCGGCGTGGCGGAGGCCATCCTGACTTTCGGCGGCGCGCTGCCGGGACTGGTGGCGCAGGGTCTCCTGATGATCGGGCTGCTGCGCCTGGGCTGGCGGCAGGAGTCGCCTGTTCAGCGCGCGCTGCTGGCGCTGGCCCTGCTGCCGCTGCTGCGCATCCTGAGCGTGGTGATGCCGATTGAGGGGCTTGGCCCGCTGCTGTGGTACGGCTGGGTGGGCGTTCCGCTGCTGCTGGGGGCCTGGCTGGCGGTGCGCGCGCTCGACCTGACCCCGGCACAGATCGGGCTGCGGCGGACTGCCGCGTTCCCTCAGATCGTGATCGCGCTCAGCGGGCCGCCCCTGGGCCTGGCTGCCTACGCTCTGTTCCACCCGGTGGCATTGGTGTCACGGACCGGGCTGGAAGCCCTGCTCGCGGCGGCGATCCTGATCGTGTTCGCCGGGTTCGCGGAGGAGTTGATCTTCCGCGGCATCCTGCAGGCGACGCTTGAGGAAGCGCTGTCCTTCTGGGGAGTCATTGCGGGGGCGGCGCTGTACGCGGTTGCTCACCTTCCCACGTTGATCCCGGGCTACATCCTGTACATGGGCGGGGTGGGGCTGCTCTTTGGCTGGGCCGTCCGGCGCACGGGCAGCACCTGGGGCGTGATCGCGGCCCACGCGGGCTTCAGCATTTGCCTGCTGCTGGTGGGGCCGCTGGCCGGGTTGTAAAGGGCGCGACTCAGGGAAAAAGGCCCTCACCGCAAAGATCGCCAGGGGGAAAAGCAAGAACGCAAAGGAACTCACAGGCAGATGGCGCAGATCAAGCGCCATCTGTTTGTCTTTGCTCTTCGCTGACCGCTGACCGCCAGGCCGCCAGGAAAAACAACGACTCTTTGCCTTAAGCTGACCGCTGATCGCTGACCCTTTGCGGCCGGGCCGCAGGTCCGAACGCTGATAGCTGCTTTGCGCATTTTGCCATACCCTACTACAATGTTTGTAAATGGTTTGTGGAAGATGTGTTTTTTGATACTTTGCGGCGTCGCGGGGGGCCGCACGGGATAAGCCAGCCGGCTTGCCCGGTGTTGGGCTGCATGGCAGCCACGCGGCGCGCAGAAGATACAGGTGTGTGCCACCATGTTCACTATCCAGGTGACCACCGAAGACGGCCATGTGCTGGCCTTTGAGTTGGGCAGCCGGCCGGTGACTATCGGATCGTCCCCGGAGGCCGATATCGTGGTCCCGGGCCAGTACATTTCCCGGCGTCATCTGGCGGTGATCCCCAAAGGGGACGCCTTCCAGATCGTTGACCTGGGCAGCAAGAACGGCACCCTCCTCAACAGCCAGCGCCTGTCTGCTAACCAGGCGGTGGACTGGTCACCGGACGATAACCTGGTCATTGGCCGCGCCCACTTCAAGCTGATCGCCCCGCCGCCACTGCCGCCCCTGCCGGAGGCGGGCGCGCTCACCCTGCGCGCGGAGCCGGCCGTGATCGCGGCCGGCGCGCCGGCGACCCTGTGGCTGCACTATGACGGCGCGCTCGATCAGCAGGTTTTTGTGGAAGCGTCCGCCCCGGCGGGCGGGCTGGCGTTTGCGGTGGAGCCGTCCGCTTTGCACGTCGAGCCGGGGACCGACGTCCCGATCGCGGTGACGGTTACCCCGACCCGCCTGCTGCCGTTTGGCGGCCAGGCCCTGGCCGAGTTCCATGCCTATTCCATGGAAGGGCTGGCCGCCCATGCCGGCGCCGTGGTCACGGTGCGCTTTCCCTACAAGCAGTGGGTGGCGGCGGCGATCGGGCTGCTCCTGCTGCTCCTGATAGGTGGTGTCATCATCGGGAATATCATCCCGGATGTGCCGGCGCCGGAGAGCACGGCGACCCTGGTCGCGATCCTGCCGGACGAGTCGCCGGTCGCCCTGCCGACTACGGAAGAACCCTCCGCCACGCCGACCGAAACCCCGAGCGCGACCCCGACCGAGACGCCGACTGCTACGTCGACAGCGACCCTGACGGACACGCCGACAGCGACGCCGACAGCGACGCTGACACCGACGCACACCCCAACTCCCACCGCCACCCTGACCGGCACACTTTCCGCGACGCCAACCGCTACTCGCACCCATACGCCCACTGCCACGCGCACGCCGACTCCAACGTTCACGCCCACCGCGACTACCGTCGACCTCGGCATCCTGCCCACGCCGACCCCGGCGCCAACGGAGTACGTCTGTGTGAACCAGTGCGCCGTGCTGGGCTGGCCGCGCATCCGCGTTCGGCCGGGGGATACGCTGTTCGCCCTGGCGCTGGCCTCCAACATCAGCCTGGCGCGGGCCGCGGAAGTCAACTGCATTCAGGACGTTTCGGTGATTGTGGCGGGCACGACAATCTGCCTGCCCTGCGTGGATTCCGACCGGGATGGCATCTGCGATTCGATGGACAACTGCCCGACGGTCTACAACCCCGATCAGCTTGATTCGGATGGCGACGGCATCGGGGATGCGTGCCTGCCGCCGTTCTCGTTGGGTTGGGTCACAGGGCCGCCGAGCGTGATGGCGGTCGATAACAACCTGTACTGCCCGTCGATCCCGACCAGCGCCCAGGCGGTCTTCGCCGCCAGCAGCGGCTACACCCTCACGGATGTGCGGGCGGAGCTGAACGTCGACGGGCTGAACACGCATCCGCTGAGTGTTTCCGGGCCGGGGGAGGGCAATACCTACACCATCACGATCACCATTCCGACGGAGGCAGCGGGGGGCGGGGATGTGAACGCCGTGCTGCGCGTCAGCGCCAGCGACGCCCAGGGGCGCACCAGCCTGCTGACGACCAATTTCACGGTTACGCGCTGCCGCGCGCCCGCGCCGTCCGCTACCGCCGGGCCATCGCCCACGCCGCGCCCGACCGTGACCTCAATCCCGACGGCCACCCCGTCACCGACGCCTTCGCCCACGCCGGCGGCGCTGGCCCTGAGCTGGGCGGCGCAGCCTGATTCGCAGATCACGGCGGACAACTACTTCTGCTCCAGCCTGCCGGAGGAGACGAGCGGTGAGTTCGTCACGTCCGGTGATTATGAGATTGAGGCTGTTGCCGTGGCGCTGGTCTTTGAGGAGGAAGGCCAGACACCTGTCACCCGTACCCTGCCCGTCACCGCCCAGGCTAACGGCCATTACAAGGTCGATCTTTCCGGCTCCGGGTTGAGCGCCGACAGCGGGCGCGCCGGGGTGGTGAAGGTCACCGTTTCCGACACAGGCGGCAATGTGCAGGAGCTGACCGCCCCGCTGGCTCTGACGGAGTGCGCGCTGGTGATCACCTGGCCGACCGCGCTCAGTTCCTCCGTAACGGCGAACAACACGCTGTGCCCGGCCGTGCCGGAGGTGCTCAGCGGCGTGTTCCAGGTTTCGGTGCCGGAGGTGGTGGAGGACAGCGGGGTCAGCGCGCGGATCGCCGCGACTGGCGGCGGGTTCGCGGTTGACCTGCCGGTCACGCCGCTGGGGAGCGGGCAGTACGCCCTGGAATTTGATCCGGCCGCCGAGGGGGTGACTTACACCGGCCCCGCGACGCTGACGATCACCATCACGGATACGCGCGGCACGACGAGCACTTTCACCTCCGCCGTGACGCTTGAGGACTGCCTGCTGGAGCTGGCCTGGGTGCTGGAGCCGGACCCGGTCGTGGCGGGCAGCAATGCCACCTGCCCGACCGTCCCGGTGCGCACCGCCGGGTTTGTGGCCGTCTCCATGCCGGATGTGCTGGCGGAGACCGACCCGGTGGTGGCCCAGATCGAAATCGCCCGGATCGTCACGCCGTTCGACCTGCGGGTGCGCGACCTCGGCTCCGGGCAGTACCAGGTGGATGTGGAAGCCGGGGACCTGCCGCGGGTTGATGCCAGCGCCACCGTGCGCGTGACCGTGACCGACATGGCGGGGGCCACCTACCAGGTCTCCGCGCCGATCCAGATCCGGGACTGTCGGGGCGCGCTGACCTGGGTGGTGGAGCCGCCGCGCCAGATCACGCTGGAGGCGTGCCCGTCGCGGCCATCCCTGGGCACGACGGTGCAGTTCCGGGCCGAAATCCCCGCCCTGATCCCGGTCGGCTCGCTGACGGCGGATGGCATCAATGAGCAGGGCCGGGTCATCTACGGGCCGATCACGGACCTGGGTGGCGGGGTGTACGAGTTCGCCATCAGCGCGGCGCCACCCGGCAGCACCTTCACGGTGCGCGCCTTCGCGCCGGAGCACAAGCAGACACCCGCGATCCTGACCCGCGTGGTCGAATGCCCGGCGGATGATGACGAGAATGACGTGGACTAGCGGGGCCGCGCGGCAGTCCGCCGCGTGCTGCTGACCGTGCCAGAGCCGGAGGGCGCGCCGCCCTCCGGTTTTGCTGCCGGGGCCGGCCTGCCCCCCGCGATTGGCGAATTCGTGTACACTTGAGGCTGCAGCACAGCCGCCCGACGTGAGGCGTGGAGCCGGAACACAAGCGCATGGCCGTTCTCGATCTCTCCAGCACCGACCCCCTGATCAACCGCGTGATTGAGGGGTATCACATCATCAAACGCATCGGCGAGGGCACGTATGGTGTGGTGTATATGGCGCGCCACCCGCGCATCACCGAGCGGCTGGTGGCGGTCAAGTACATCCGGCTGGACGACCCGGCGGAGATTCGCAGCGTGCAGCGCGAGGTTGATGTGCTGGCCCGCCTGCAGCACCCCAACATCGTTGACATTTACGATACCTATCGCTTTGACCGCTACCAGCTCATCGTCATGGAGCTGGTGCGCGGCGGGACGCTGCTGGACGCCCTGCAGAAGCTGGCGCGCCCGCTGAGTCTGCAGGCCAGCATCTACATCGTGGAGCAGCTCGCTTTCGCGCTTGGCTACGTTCATGCCCAGAACATCCTGCACCTGGACCTCAAGCCGGCCAACATCCTGCTGGACCCGGTGGCGGACGGCAAGGAAGCGCGGCCCCTGCTGACCGACTTTGGCATCGCGCGCATGATCAATCCCGGCGGGCTGACCTCCAGCAACATCATGGGCACGCCGATGTACATGTCGCCGGAGCACTTCGGCTTCGGCGATAACAAGCCCGATCACCGCTCCGACATCTACTCGCTGGGCATCATTCTGTACGAGCTGACGGTGGGGGATTACCCCTTCAAGGCCAGCGAAATTCTGGACCTGCTCAACCAGCATGCCTATACCCCGGTGCCGCTGCCGTCCCGGATGGCAGCCGGGCTGCCCACCGAACTGGATGCAATTGTCCTGCGGGCGCTGGCCAAGCTGCCGGAGGATCGCTTCCAGTCGGCGAACGACATGGCGGCGGCGCTGCGCGAGTTGCGGTTGAGCGAGAGCCTGCGCCGGGTGCAACTGCCGGGACGCATGCCCGGCGAGGCGCTGGGCGCGATTGCCGTTGAGAGCGCGGCCCAGATGCAGGACCTGGGCGCGGAGCTGGCTGCGGCTGCCCCGCCCGTCTTCAGCCTGCTGGTGATGAACCCGGATGGCCAGCAGGAGCCGCTGCACTTCCACAACAGCGTGGCGATTGTCGGGCGGGACAGCATGGCCGACCTGGTGCTCGATCACCCGTCCATCTCCCGCCAGCACGCCCGCATCGACTGCGACAAAAGCGGCAACCTGTTCGTCACCGACCTGGAGAGCCGCAACGGCACTTTTCTGGACGGTATCCGCCTGAACCCGAAGGAGCGCACGCCCTGGAAGAACACGCAGTTTCTGCAAATCCAGGGCTACCTGATGCAGGTGAATGAGCTGCCCGGCGGGCTGCAGAACGTGGATCCGTTCATTTTCACCACAGAGCAGGTCAAGATCCTGTTCGATGAGCTGAACCGGCAGCAGGTGAAGCCGACCGTGCGGGTCAGCCTCTCGCCGGATATCGTCTACCTGGAGCCGGGCAAGCGCCAGTACGTCCAGGTGACGGTGACCCCGGAGGAGGCGCACGCCGCCCGCTACGAGTTGCGCGCCAAGCCCGGCCCCGGGATCGATGACCAGTGGTACGCGCTGCCCGCCGCCCAGGTGATCGAGCCGGGTGGGGCGTATACGTTCGACCTGGTGGTCAGCGCGCCGCCGACCGGCACCGTCGGCGGCAAGACGTACGAGATCGCGCTGGAGGTCGCTACCGACCAGCCGGATATCCCCAGCGTGCTCAAGGTGCTCAAGATCCGGATCGTGCCGGTCACCCGGTTTGCTGTCACCCTGCAGCCTAACGAGGTTTCCCACAACCGGCGGCGCCAGGCCCGGCTGCTGGTGGTCAACAGCGGCAATCACCTGGAGTCGTACACCATCGAGATCGAAACGCCGGACATCCTGTCCATCGTGCCGGATGTGAAGTCGCTGCAAATTGAGCCGGGCCACGAGCGAGAAGTCCTGCTCAAGTTTAAGCCGGCGCGCGGCGCGCATCAGGGCCGCACCCGGCTGCTGTATCGCATCCTGGTGCATGCCGCCTCCGGGATGGTGGAGCGCGCCAACGGCAGTTACGTGTTCCAGCCCCGGCAGCACGTGCCGCGCGGGTTGTACGTCCTGTGGGTGCTGTTCATGATTGTGGCCGCCCTGCATTACGTGCTGGGCGTATCCCTGGCGGATCTGCAGGCCCTGGTTGAGGGTCTGCTGCCGGGATTCTAGCCGGGGGCAGGGGGGAGCGAGGGCCGTGGAAGATCGGGTGATTCACCAGATAGTGGCTACCAACATGGAACAGCCAGACGCGCCGATCATCCGCGCGCGGCTCAGCTACCGCCCGTTTCACATCGGCAGCGGCAGCGCCAACGACCTCTACCTGCACAGCAAGCGCATCCAACTGGTACACATCCGCCTGTTCATCACGACGACCGGGCAGGTCTCGCTGATCAACCTGGGCGAGGCAGGGAGCGTCATCCTGGGGGATGTGCCGCTGGCGACCTTTGCCAGCACAAGCTGGAAGCCGGGCGTAGTGCTGCGCCTGGCCGAGTACGAGCTTAAGCTGCAGACCGTGTTCGTGAATGGCGAGGACAGCCTGCTGGAGGTGATCCAGCCGCCGGTGATCACCCAGGAGAATGACGCGGTTGCCCCCGAGTTGCCCGAATGGTTACCCGACTCCGGGGTGTTCTCGGAGGAGGTGGAGCTCAAGACCCTGCTGAAGGCGCAGCTTAAGCGCCCGCTGCCGGGCCAGGCTGACGAGGACTCAGGCCCGATTCAGGCCCTGGTGGAGGCGGCCCGGGCGCCGCAGGTTCCCGCGCCGCCTGCGCCCGAGGAGGAAGCGCTTCCGCCGGCCGAAGCGACCCGCGCCCTGGCGAGCGATCAAACCCCGGAAATGCCCTTTCACCTGGAGGTCTCCCAGGCGGCGCTGAACGCGCTAACGCGCACCGCCGGGGGGTACGAAGCCCCGGCAGATAGCCCGCCGCTGGCCACCCTGCCCAAGCACTGGCAAACGGCACAGCTTTTCAGCGCCCAACTGCTCGTTAACCCGGTGGCCCTGGTGGCCGGGGAACGGGTGCGCGTGCCCATCTCGGTGCGCAATGAGTCCGCGCAGCCGTTGACGCTCGATCTTCAAGTGCGCGGTCTCCCGGCGGAATGGATCAAAGGCCCCGGCGGGCCGCTGACGGTCGGGCCATCCCGCATCGGCTTCTTTGATGTGATCCTGCAGCCGGACCCGCTGGCCGGGCAGGCCGTTCAGGAGGCAGAGGTCCGGCTGGTGAGCCGGGAGGACTCCGCCGTTACCCTGACGCTGCCCATGCGCCTGCAGCTCAAGGCGGAGCCGAACCTCATCGGCCGGGTCGAGCCGGAAGCAGCCGGCGAGGCGGGGGGCGCGGCGCTCACGCTGCAGAACTGCACCCAGGCGACGATTGACGTGTTCATGGCCGGGCATTGTGAGGCGCCGGCGCTGGAAGTCTCGCTGGCGGAGCGCCAGGTGCGCATCCCGCCGGGGCAGACGGTGAAAGTCCCGATCCTGTTCAGGGTGCTGCAGCGGCCGTGGGTGGGCACGGAAGTGATCCCGTTTGCGGTATCGGCGGTGCATGAAAGCCGCGCGCCACTGGACTTCGTGGGCACGGTCGCGATTGCGCCACGGGTGCGTAAGCCACTGGGACACTAGGCCGGGGATACGCTGGCGCGCGATATGCGGTAGGGATGATTCCAATTCAAAAAGGATTCAAGCGAGGTAACGGATTGTGATGGATTAGAGTCCGTGAGAATCAGTTTCTTCAGTTCAATCTGTTTGGAATTGAGCCCCGTTACGCCTGGCTGACGAACAGGACGTGCAGACGCAACTGGCCCAGGCGAATTTCGTCGCCATCGCGCAGCAGGACGGGCTGGTGGGCTGCCAGGCGCTTGCCGTTGACGAACGAGCCGTTGGTGCTGCCCAGGTCTTCGATGCGGAGCAACTGGTCGCGCACGCTCAGGCGGATGTGCTTGCGGGAGACGCCCCGCGCCGCCTGGCCGCATTCCAGCAGATTCACAAACGCATCGCTCAGGACGAGGTTTTCCGAACGGCCCAGGATCAGCGGCGAATCCGGCTGGAGGTGCAGGTTGAACTCGGCCTCGGTGCCAAGCGCGCGCAGGATGACCAGTTGCGCTTCGGCCAGGCGCGCTTTGCCCCAGCCGGGCTGGTTCATGAAGTGCTCGACGTCAATGCGCGGGGTCTTCTGGTGGGCATCCAGCAGCGCGCCGCAGCGCTCGCAGTACACATTGCTTTCGGAATTATCATGCTGGCAGGACGGGCAGATCGCCATCGCATAGCTCCACGCCACACGGAGAGCGCCGGGAACCAGGAATATGCCTGGGGCCTCCTGTAAGAAATTCAATTATAGTACAAATCGGCGTTGCTGCGAATCACGATTCGGCTCACCGGAGGGGCGGAACGCGGCACAGGAGGACGGTAGGCAGCCGTCCTCCTATGGTGTGATGCTGGTTGTGGCTTGTGTGCCCGGAGATCAGCCCTCGAATACCGCCGGGATGGCAGATC
>CAZGYW010000040.1:10883-11416 GCA_964530495.1 uncultured Anaerolineae bacterium | reverse complement strand
TCTTCCGATCTCTTCAGAATCCACAACAGCCTGCAGTGAGACGGGGTTGGGCGCGCCAGCCATGAAGAAGGCCAGGCCCCAGAAGAGATCGCCCGGCTGCAGCGAGACAACAATCAACTGCCGTCCTTCCTCTGATTCCTTGATGCCATCGATTTGCCCGCGGGCAACAAGGAACAGATAGGGCCAGTCATCCCCATGAAATGTCAGATAAGCCCCTCTGGGGATGCGGCGCTGCACGGCGTGCTGGATGGCAACGTGTTGCCCCGTCTTCAGCAGCGCGAGGATAGGGTTGCTCGCCATTAGCGTAGCCAGACCAGCAGTCATGGGATGAAAGCTCCTATCGCGAGATCGTTCGGAAACCGCATGCCATGTTGCATTTTCGCAAAGTCTTCAGGCGCGCAATATGTGATATTTCTAACAATCACCGCGATTCTGGCTATGGAGGTAAATAGAATGCAGGAAACATCCCCAGGCATGCGTAAGGTTCTGGCCGGGCTGGCAGTCGTGATCGCGCTGTTTCTGCTCATCGCTAC
>CAZGYW010000040.1:0-10873 GCA_964530495.1 uncultured Anaerolineae bacterium | reverse complement strand
TACACTCTTTCCCTACACGACGCTCTTCCGATCTTAACGCCATCGATCTGCCCACTGCTGACGATAAACAGATACGACCACGCATCCCCGGCAAACGAAAGATACGCCCCTCTGGGAATAGAGCGATGCAGGGCGCGCTGGATAGCGACCTGCTGCCCTTCCTTGAGCAGCGCAAGAACGGAATTGTGAGCCATCAGCGTTGCCAGGTCACTCTCCATGATGTGTCAACTCCTCTTTGCCAGGCAGTTCACAGCGCTGGCATGACTTTGCATTTCCGCAAAGCATTCCTTCAAACACTATGTGATATTTCTAACAATCCGCACTTTTTTATCCGGGAGGAAACCGAAATGCAGGAAACACCCGTGGGAATGCGTAAGATTCTGGCTGTGCTGGCTGTCGTGATCGCGCTCTTCTTGCTCATCGCTACTCCTATTCTCGTTCAGAACTCGCTCGATCCTGTACTGAGAGAACTCATGATCGTCGTTGAGGAACGTCCCCAGTTCCTGAGCGGCATTTCACTGTTCACCTTCTTCTACCCGCTGTGGCGGGCGCTGTGCTTCATCGCTGGCGCGGCATTGCTGGCCATCACTCCGGCGATCTATCGCGGAGAAAACTGGACCGTCCCGGTATCGCTCACCGCCTATGCCATGCCGTCCATCGGTGGCATGTTCATGTTCCTGCCGTATGTAAGCTGGGTAGAAGATTCCTTCCCCATCCCGATGATCATCTCGCTGGTCGGGCTGGTCGGCTACTGGGCCACGCTGCTCCTGCGGAAGACCGACCGGATGCAGAAGATCGCGGATATGCTGGTCTTCACGTTCATCGGGATGCTGGCGACCCATGCCTTTGTGCTGGGCGTTGGCGCTGCCCGCCAGCTGATGACCCGCCCCGGCCAGCCGCATTACCAGGGCCTGGAATGGTGGATCCTGACCATGCTGGGCGACATCAACTGGATCTGCGCCGCCGGGCTGATCATTGCCATCCCGCTGCTGGCCATGCGCCTTAAGGCAGGGTGGTACCTGGCCGTAATCTCGGCTCTCGCCATTCTGCTCATCGACGCGCCTTCGCAGGTCATCCGCACCAGCACGCTCGACTACCTCTATGGCAGCCTGCTGTCAATCGCCCTGTTGCTGTGGCTGCTGCTGCCGGCCTTCCGGCGGCGCCTGGTCAAGCCAGAAACGGAATAGCCGCCCGCAACCCCGTCCAGGAGCGCTGCTGGGGCAGGATGGCAGCGGCGCTCCTTCAACTATACAGCAAGGAGGTCCCATTGTGAAAACGCGCGAAAACAGGATCGGGTTCTGGCTGGCGGTTGCCGGCGCGCTGCTGGGCATTGTCGGGATGTTCGTCACGTTCACCCAGTGGTACGAGCCGATGCGCGCCGCCGAAATGGCGGCCGGTCGCCCGGATGAAGAGGTGATCGTGCGCTTCATCATCCCCGTTCTGAATGATCTGGGGATGCTGGGTGGCGTGCTGTGGGCGCTGGCGGCCTTTGGGTTCTTCCATGCGCGCAAGTGGGCCTGGCCGGTGGCTGTGGTGGCCAGCGTGCTGGCCCTGCAGGGCAGCTTCTTCCCCATGATCCCGGCGGCAAGCCGTGGGCTGCCCCCCATGTTCGGGCTGATGTTCGTCCCGAATCTCATCATCTTTGTCGCGCTGCTGTGGTTCGTGGGGCATGTCAACTGGAAAATTCTGGCGCTCAGCCTGTTGACGGGCATCGCTTACGTGCTATCCTTCATGAACGGGGTGGCCAGCACCGACCGGATCATGGTGATCCCCGATAACCCGCTGTACGTGGCCGTCCAGCGCCTGAACTGGGTTGCTTCAATCGGCTGGGGTGTGTTCACCGTCGGGCTGATCCTCAAGCGGGTTGAGTGGGTCTACGTCGTCGGGCTGGGCGCCGCGCTGCTGGAAGTGGTGGTGGGCACGCCTCTTGGATTGGCTACCACCCTGTCCTTCGGCCACTTCTCGATGTTTTTCCCGGCGCCGATCCTGAGCCTGCTGCTGCTGATCTTTCTGCTGACTCCCGCCGGCCGCCGCTTCTTCGTTTTCGAACCGCCGATTGCCCGCCCGTAACGGGATCCGGTTGCGGCAATCGGGTTGATCTGCGTCCTCCTGGGCCGGCCCAGGGGGGCGCGTTTCATGCAACCAATTGAGGACTGCGGAAAACAATGGCGAAATCCGAAGATGCATGCCGCTGGCACTTCCTGACGCGCTGGACGCCCCGCACCCACCCCCACTGGCACCTCCTGCTCTCCGGGCTGGTCTGGAGCGGCGTGGGAATCATGCTGGTCAACCTGGCCCGGGAGTGGCTGGGCCTGCCCGCCGACCGCCAGGGACTCTGGTTATTTGTAGCGGGCCTGGCGCTCGCCTGGGCGATCTCCCGGTTCGGGTTCTCCCGGATTGCGCGGAAGAACGTGCGACGCATCCAGCGCATGAAAGACCAGGTGTGCATCTTCGCCTTTCAGGAATGGAAGAGCTACCTCATTGTGGTGTTTATGATGACCCTGGGCAGCACGCTGCGCCATTCCGGATTTCCCAGGCAACTGCTCGCACCGCTGTATACCGGAATTGGCGGCGGGCTGTTCCTCGCCAGCCTGGCGTATTACGGGCAGTTGCGCCGGAACCTGCTCAGCCCGGGCAGCCGGACTTCCGAATGAACCACCAGCTTTGAAGCGAATTTGTGACGACAGTTGTTTGACGGGCGCAGCGCCGGAGAGGGCTGCTCCGGCTGACTCATGCCCGGCCTGACCGGACTCACCAGAGGACACCGATGATGCATCCACATACCATCATGTTCACACTCGTCACCTTTCTGCACAATCTTTTCACCATGGTGTGGATCGGTGGGCTGATCGCCTTCGGTATTACGTTCCTGCCGACGATTCGCAAGGTGCTCGGCAAGTCCAGGGAAACGCGGGATCTCGTCGCGGAAGCGCAGCGGCGCCACAGCACCCTTGTCTACATCAGCATGGCCGGGCTGGCCTTCACCGGGTTTATGATGGGCCGCCGCAACCCGGATTTCAGCGGGTTGTTCAGCTTCGCAACCGGGTATTCCGCGATCCTCAGCGTCAAGCACATCGTCATGCTGACGATGGTCGGCCTGACCCTGTACAACAGCCTGATGCTGCATGGCAACCGTCAGCGCCTGCTGCCGGAAAGCAAGAAACGGCTGAGCACCGCGCTGGTGTATGCCAACCTGATCTGTGGAGTCATCATCCTGCTGCTGAGCAGCATCCTGGCGGTGAATGCCCCGCCACCGGCCCTGGGTGGGTGAGGCAGCCGCCGGGTGGAGGGAGTGTGCGCATTACGCCGGAGGTTGTCCCCGGTGGGCGCTGTTTGCAGTGGGGATGGCAGGCATGGGTGGAGGGGTTAGCTCCACCCATGTTTGTTTACGGCTAAAGTGCCGGAAGCGGCCTTACGGGGTGATCGTAACGTAGATCGGGAAGTCCCGGCTGGAGCCATCCGGGTAGATGACCCGCAGGACGTAGGCCCGTGAAGCCGCCGGACAGGCTTCCCGCTGGCCCACACCGGAGACACCCTGCCCGTCAAAGTAGACTTCACGCACGTTGGCCACCGACCAGTAGAACGTGAAGCAGGTACCGGCCGGGTAGGTCGCCCCATCGGCGATGGTTGACGTGAAGTTGACAACCGGCGTGGTTGGCGTTGCGGTCGGGATGGGCGTTGGGGTGACCGGGAGCGGCGGATCCGGCACGAAAGGCAGGGCGCCACACGGGCCGCCGACCTGCACCACGCTGCCAGACACCCAGCCCTGGCGGCCGCCGTAATCCACCACATACCAGCTGGTTGTGGAGCTGCGCCCCACGACCGGCAGGCTGCTGTCCGGGAGGAGCGATCCGAAGGCCGGGTAGGCGGTTCCCGGACCGCTCCGGACGTTAACCCGGTTAGCGCCGGTGGCCTGGCAGATGCTGGGCGTGGCGGTGATGGCCGGGACCTGAGGGATGACCACCGGTTCCGCGCCGCCCGCCACCAGACCGATCTGGAGCGTCCCCTGCATGTTGGGGGTTAGCGCGCCCACCTCGACCAGATACTGCCCGCTCCCCGGCCCGATATCCAGAGTGACCCCCCGGACATCCACGCCGGCCAGATTGGCGACCAGGTGGCCGCGCCCATCAAAGACCCGCGCCAGGAAGCTGAAACCGGGTGTGGTTGTGTTGATGCCCAGGACGAGGTTGCTGGCGGGCGATGGCTGGAAGCTATAGACAGCAGGCGCTGCATTGAGGGGCAGGGAGATGGTCTGGGGCGCATTCAGGGCCAGGGGCATCCCCAGCGGGGCGGGGCCACCATCCAGCACCAGCACGAACTGGCCGCCGGTGTTGTTGACATTGGTGACGATCAGGGTATGGCTCCCGGTCTGGGTGGCGCGGTGGCTCAGGCGCGCAAGGTGGCTGCCGGCCGGACTCAACGCGTCTGTGCTGCCCTCGGCAATCGGGAGCTGATCCGGCCCGACCATGCCGATCGAGGGTGACATCTCCGGGGTGAGGCCGGCCACTACGACACTCATCATGTCACCGGCGTTCATGGTCAGGTTGTAGATCGCGAAAGGCATGTCTGCCGTCAGATTGCCTACTATACTGGTTCCGTAGGTGATTGACTCACCACTCTGGGCCTGCGCTGAGCCACCGAGCGCCAGCAGAGCGACCAGCACGACGAGCAGCGCGGCGCGGATGGCGCCGGCGCTCTTTGCTGCGTGTTTCTTGTTCCACATGGGCTGTTGTCTCCTTACTGTTAGCCGACGGGCCTTCTGTGTAACAGTGTCTTCTATCTTATCACCTTTGATACCAATGCAAATGTGACAATACTACTGGTTCCGGGCGGGTGCGGGCCGGGGCCTGTTACACCCTGGTTGCTCCTGGCCTGAGATAGTGCGCACAGAAGTTGTCCAGTAAACTGGGTTCAGGGAAGTAAGGCAAGTAGAATGCGCCTGGCGATCCTTCCCGTCCTGACGCTTCCCGCCCGGCCCCTGATCGTGATCTGCATCCCGGGGCAGGAGTGTGTGCTCAAGGGGATGCTGGCCGGTGCAGTCAGGTGACGGGGATATTCTGAAAATGAAACGAGGTAACGATGACTGACAATCCGCTGTATCGCGACGCTGCGCGCCCCGCCGAAGAGCGGGCGCGTGACCTGCTGGCGCGCATGACCCTGGATGAGAAGCTGGCCCAGCTCGGCAGCCTGTGGGTCTACGAGCTGCTGGAAAACCAGGTCTACTCCCCGGCCCGGGCCACTGCCCGCCTTCAGCACGGCATGGGCCAGATCACGCGCATCGGCGGGGCCAGCAATTCCACACCCCGGGACAGCGCGGAACTTGCCAACACGATCCAGAAGCATCTGCTGGAGCACACCCGGCTGGGCATCCCTGCGATTGTGCACGAAGAAAGTTGCAGCGGCTACATGGCCATGGGCGCGACCGCTTTCCCGCAGATCATCGGCGTGGCCAGCACCTGGGAACCGGCGCTGGTCGAGCAGTTGGGAACGGTGATCCGCCAGCAGATGCGCGCCGTTGGGGCGCATCAAACCCTGGCGCCGGTGCTGGACATTGTGCGCGATCCGCGCTGGGGCCGGGTTGAAGAAACCTTTGGCGAGGATCCCTACCTGGTCACGCGCATGGGAACCGCGTATGTGCGGGGGCTGCAGGGCGATGACTACGCGCGCGGGGTGATCGGCACCGGCAAGCACTTCCTGGGCTACGGCGTCACCGAAGGTGGCATGAACTGGGCGCCCGCGCATGTTGGTCTGCGCGAGATCCGCGAGATCTTCCTGCCGCCCTTTGAAGCGGCGATCAAAGAGGCGAATCTCGGCGCGATCATGAACGCCTATCACGAGATCGACGGCATCCCGTGCGCGACCTCGGCCTGGATGTTCCGGGAGTTGCTGCGCGATGAGCTGGGCTTCAAGGGCATCGTCGTTTCCGACTACTTCGCAATCGACATGATCGGCGCCTACCATCACGTGGCCGCGAACAAAACCGAATCGGCCGCGATCGCCATGCGCGCGGGAATCAACGTCGAGCTGCCCAGCACGGATTGCTATGGCGATCCGCTGCGGCGGGCGCTGGACAGCGGCGCGGTCGGTATGGCGCTGGTCGATGAAGCGGTCGAGCTGGCGCTGCGCATGAAGTTCGCGCTGGGCATTTTCGAGCAGCCGTTCGTGGATGCCGCCAGCGCGCCTGAGGTGTTTGACACGGCGGAGCAGCGCGGGCTGGCCCGCACCATCGCCCGGAAGTCGATCGTACTGCTCAAGAATGACAGCGGGGCACTGCCTCTGCGCCCGGACATCGGCTCCATCGCCGTGATCGGCCCGAATGCCGATAGCGTCCGCAACCTGACCGGCGATTACTCCTACCCGGCGCACATCGAGTCGCTGGAGGAGAGTATGCGCGACAGCAGGAATGCGCTGGGCTCAACCGCGCCGGATGCCATTGCCCTGGTGGAACAGGGCGTGCCGGTCATCAGCGTGCTGCAGGGCATCAAGGCGGCCGTCTCTGCGGGGACTCAGGTTCGCTATGCCAAAGGGTGCGATGTCCTGAGCGATTCGAAGGAAGGCTTTGCCGAAGCGGTGGAGATTGCCAGCCAGTCTGACGTGGCGATCCTGGTCGTTGGAGACAAGGCCGGCCTGACTGACGAATGCACGTCCGGCGAGGCACGCGATCGCGCCGTGCTGGACCTGCCCGGCGTGCAGGAAGACCTGATCCGGGCGGTGCACGCCACCGGCACACCGGTGATCGTGGTGCTGGTCAACGGGCGGCCGCTGACCTTCCCCTGGCTGCTGGAGAACGTGCCGGCGATCCTCGAAGCCTGGCTGCCCGGTGAAGAGGGCGGCCACGCGGTGGCGGATGTGTTGTTCGGCGCCGTGTCACCTGGCGGCAAGCTGCCGATGTCGTTCCCGCGCGCGGTGGGCCAGATTCCAACCTTCTACAATCACAAGCCGTCGGGCGGGCGTTCCCACTGGAAGGAGCACTATGTCGAGACCAGTGTGAAGCCGCAGTTCCCGTTTGGCTTTGGGCTGAGCTATACGACGTTCGCCTTTGATAACCTGCGGCTCTCTGCCGGGCAGGCGCGGGCGGGCGAGACGGTTGCGATCAGCGTGGACGTGACCAATACCGGCCCGCGCGCGGGGGATGAAGTGGCGCAGCTTTACATCCACGATGTGCTGGCCAGCGTCACCCGCCCGGTCATGGAGTTGAAGGGCTTCCAGCGCGTGACGCTCCAACCCGGCGAAACAAGGACGATCACATTCCACCTGGGCGTGAACCAACTGGCGTTCTATGACCGCGAGATGGCGTTTGTGGTGGAGCCGGGCACGATCGAGGTGATGGTGGGCAGTTCCTCGGTGGATTTGCCCTGCCGGGCCACCTTCGAGATCGTGGGTGATCGCACCAATGTTGCCGCCAGCAAGGTATTCTTCTGCCCGACGACGGTCGTGTAGGCGGCGGGACTGGCAAGATCAGGCCGGGCCAGCGCAATGGCCCGGCTTTGATTCCCGCCATCGATCTGTGTCTGCGGAGTGGGGGGCGCACGGCGGCCGGGGCAGGCTGCGCCTTTTCCCCGCGTAAATCCCTGTATAATGAGGCTGACCGGGTATCGGGTGTGTGATGCGGTCAGCGCCGGTCTGTTACAGGGACAGCGTGCCGCCCGGAAAAGATCGGGAACGCGCACCCGTGCCGCCGCGCCGCCATGCGAGGAGAAGGCCATGATCCTGGCTCAGAATGCCCCGCCAACCGGCCTGCTGGACAGGGACGCGATCCACGCCACCCTGGCGCAGGGCCTCGCCGGACGGTTTACCGGCCAGCGGGTGCTGGCGCTCATTCCCGATTCCACGCGCTCCCTGCCGCTGCCAACCCTGTTTCCAATGGTGGTCGATCTGCTCCATGATGCGCGCCAGCTGGACTTCATGATCGCGCTGGGCACACATCCGGCCATGCCGATGGAGAGCATCTACCGGCTGGTGGGCATCACCGCGGAGGAACACGCCACGACCTACCGGCATATCGGCCTGTTCAACCATGCCTGGGATGACCCGGCCATGCTGGCCTCCCTAGGCGTGATGGCGCAGGACGAAATCAGGCAGATCGCGGGCGCGCGCTGGCACCCCTCGCTGCCAGACCGGATCGACATCCGCATCAACCGGCTGGCGCTGGAATACGACCACCTCCTGATCATCGGCCCGACTTTTCCGCATGAGGTGGTTGGCTTCTCCGGCGGGGCGAAGTATCTGTTCCCCGGCATCTCCGGCCCGGACATGATTAATGCCACTCACTGGCTGGGCGCGCTGGCGACGGTGGTGGGCACGATCGGGATCAGGGATACGCCGGTGCGGGCCATGATCGACGCGGCGGCGCGGCGCCTGCAGACCCCGGTTACGCTGGCGGCGCTGATCGTGGAAGGGCACGACCTGGCCGGGGTGATCATTGGCGATATGTTCGCGGCCTGGCGCGCGGCGGCCGATGTATCCGCGCAGCGCCACATCCGCTGGTGCGAGACGCCGTTCCAGCGCGTGCTGTCCTGCGCGCCGCCGATGTATGACGAGCTGTGGACGGCGGCCAAAGCCATGTACAAGCTGGAGCCGGCGGTGGCGCCCGGCGGGGAAGTGATCCTCTACGCCCCGCATCTGGCGGTCGTCAGCCACACCTTCGGGCGCTATATTTATGAAATCGGCTACCATACGCTGCCTTACTTCCTGGCGAACTGGGAGCGATTCAGGCACATCCCGCTGGGCGTGCTGGCCCACAGCACCCATCTGCGCGGCTCCGGCAGGATGCAAGCAGGCGTTGAGAAGCCTAACGTGCGGCTCACGCTGGCGACGCGCATTCCGCCGGAAGACTGCGCCCGGCTGGGTGTGGACTACCTGAACCCGGCGGAGATCGATCCGGAAGCCTGGCAGGGCCGGGAGGGCGAAGGCATTCTGTACGTGCCGCGCGCGGGCGAGATTCTGCATCGCCTCCGGGACACTGAATAGCGATCGTGCCTGTTCACAGGCAGATGGAGCACAGCATGGATACACAGTACGCGCTTGGGATACTCGGACTGGGCGTGATGGGGCGCAGCCTGGCGCAGAACTTCGCGCGCAACGGCTACCCGCCGGTCGGCTATGACCCGGCCCCAAAACTGCCGGAAGGCTTCGACATCAGGGTCGCCGCTTCCCTGGAGGAGCTGGTGGGCCTGCTCCCCCCCCCCCGGACCCTGTTCCTGATGGTGCCGGCGGGCGATCCGGTGGACGGGGCCATTGACTCGCTCCGGCCGCTGCTTCAGCCGGGCGATCTGATCATTGATGGCGGCAACTCGTTCTTCGCGGATACCGAGCGCCGGGTGAAGGCGCTGCAGGCGGACGGCATCGACTTCATCGGGATGGGCGTCTCCGGCGGCGAAAGCGGGGCGCTGTGGGGGCCGAGCATGATGCCCGGCGGCGCGCCGGCGGCCTGGCCGCGCGTCCAGGCGATGTTCGAAGCGGTGGCGGCCAAAGCCGACGATGGCGAGCCGGTCGTGGCCTGGATGGGGCCGGGCGGGGCCGGGCATTACGTCAAGATGGTGCACAACGGGATCGAGTACGGCGATATGCAGCTGATCGCCGAGATCTACGACCTGCTGCATCGCGGTGCAGGGCTGTCCAACCAGGAGCTGGCCGGGATTTTCGCCGCCTGGAATGCGCGCGAGCTGCGCTCGTACCTGATCGAGATCACCGCCAGCATCCTGGAGCGTGTTGACGACGAGACCGGCCGGCCCCTGGTTGACCTGATCCTGGATGAGGCTGCCCAGAAAGGCACCGGCAAGTGGGCTTCGCAGAACTCCTTCGATATTGGCGCGGCCATCCCCACGATCAACGCCGCGGTGGAAAGCCGCCTGATCTCCGCCGTAAAGGCGGAGCGTGTCGCTGCGGCGAAGGTGCTGGGGCGCGCTGAAAAGTACACGGGTGACCGGGAAGCGCTGGTGGCTGACGCTGAGCAGGCCCTGTATGCCAGCAAGATCACGTCTTACGCCCAGGGGCTGAACCTGCTGCGGATGGCCTCCCAGGAATACGAGTGGGGCCTTGACCTGTCCCGCGTGGTTCCGGTCTGGCGGGCGGGCTGCATCATCCGCGCCTCGCTGCTGAGCGACATCACGAATGCGTACCGCCGCAACCCGGACCTGAGCAACCTGATGCTGGATGACGCGTTCAAGGCGGCCATCCTCAGCCGGCAGGCGGCCTGGCGGCGCGTGGTCCAGATCGGGGTGGGACTGGGCATCCCCATGCTGGCGAGCAGCGCGTCGCTGGCCTACTTTGACGCCTACCGCTCGGAGGTTCTGCCCGCCAACCTGACCCAGGCCCAGCGCGACTACTTTGGCGCGCATACCTACCGCCGGGTGGATCGGCCGGGCAGCTTCCACACCCGCTGGGAAGAGTAAACGGATACAGCCCGGTCCGGGTTATCGGTGCAAACAGTGCAGAGAATCACACTCCCCGCAGAACCTGCTGCGGGGAGTGTTCGTTCAGGCTCAGGTGGTTCGCCTGCGCGGTCAGGAGCGGGGTGGCACCAGCCGTCCGTCGAAGTGGTCGGAGCCATGCACCGCGTCCACCGGGAATTTGACCGGGGCGCGGTCGCGCTGCGAGCGATAGATGGCCGTGAACATCTCGACCGTCACGCGGCCATCTTCGCCGGTGACCGCCGGCGGGCGATCCTCCAGGATGGCGCGCACGAAATCCTGATCCTGCAGCCGGATGTAGTGCAGCGCGGCATCGATCTGCTCGAATACGGCGCGGTCTTCCGCCTGCCAGCGGGAGAGGTTGTCCTCCTCGCCCGGCACCGTCCACAGGTCGTTGATCGGCGGTTCCAGCACGGAGGACATGCCCGCGATGAACATCGCCCCGCCTTCCGGCTGGACGC
>CAZGYW010000039.1:0-11436 GCA_964530495.1 uncultured Anaerolineae bacterium | reverse complement strand
ACACAATCATACCACATTACGCCAAAAACGCAGTTTGTGCCCGTGGGCAGTATAACTATGGTGATCTTGGTTTTCCGATGGGCTTGAGGCAGGTTCAGACTCATCGAAAACGATCATTGGCATCTGCTGGTGATCGGGTAGTCCGTCGGGGCAATAAAGGAGGCAAGTTTGGAAAAATTTATGTTTGCATTGCACAAGCAATGACCTTATTCAACAATAATGCGCGTTTCGGTACTCAGGAGGAAAAAATGAACCACAAATATCTCTGGTTGCGCGTTGTGACCTTAATGGGGTTAGTGTTGAACCTATTAGGACCGACGGCGGGCATGCCAGTTCATGCTGACACGACCACCTTTACGGGTGGGGAGCTTCTTGGCAAGCCGACAGACACCTCGATCACAATCAATATCGTCCCGGCTTCGACCATCGAGTACTATTATGAATACGGGACTTCTTCGGGGGTGTACACTGGGCAGACGACGCCGGTAATTGCGACCGGCGGCCAGCCGCATGAAGTGGTCATCACGGGTCTGACTCCCAATACACGCTATTATTACCGGATGGTCTACGATGCGGATGGCGATGTTGAGGATGGTGATTATGAAGTGCGGCCTGAACACACCTTCCATACCCAGCGAGCAGAGGGTGAGTCATTCGTATTTACCGTGACGTCAGACTCTCACGGCACTTTCGGGGCAAATACGGCCACGAATATTCTGAATGGCAGTCCGGATTTTCATGTGGATCTTGGCGATACATTCATGGTTGACACCTTGTCTGAAACACAATCCGCGTACAATGGCAGATATGAAACGTGGCGCGGTACCAGTTACTTCGGCGGTATAAGCCCTTCGGTGCCAATCTACCTGACCACGGGAAATCATGAGGAGGAAGAAGGCTGGAATTTTGACGATACTCCCAGCCGCGCACTTCTCAACATCGAGGCCAGGAAACTCTATTTCCCCATGCCGAACGATGGTGGCTTTTATTCCGCCAGTACCGAGACCCATGACGATCTCAGTGGGAACCAACTCCGCGAAAACTACTATGCCTGGGAATGGGGCGACGCCCTCTTCGTGGTCATCGATCCTTTCCAGCAAACGATGAATTTGCCATACTCCCCCATTGCCGGTGAAGAAAATGACGAGACAATCGACGGCGACCAGTGGAGTTGGACCTTAGGAATAGACCAGTACACCTGGCTGAAAAGCACGCTTGAAAACAGTGACGCCAGGTACAAATTCGTATTCTCCCATCAGATGGTGGGCGGAGTAACGACCCCCGGCGTATCCGGAGGTCCCGGATACGTACGTGGTGGCGCTGAAGCTGCCGGGTATTTCGAATGGGGCGGCTATAATGGCAGCGGAATCAATGAATGGGCTACCAAAAGACCATCTGCTGAAGGATGGGATGTCCCCATTCACCAATTGTTTATCGACAACGGCGTCAGCGCCTACTTCCACGGCCACGACCACCAGTATGTCTATGAAACGCGCGATGGTGTGGTCTATCAGGAAGTCCCTTCGGCCGGCAATATGACCGGTTTCTCAGGCATATACACTGAGGGTAATTACACGGACTTTTACGGTGACTACAGTACAGTTGAGATGTTATCCGGCAACGGTCATCTCCGCATTTCAGTGACGCCGACGGAAGCTACGGTGAGCTATATCCTGTCATCTGGCGCAGTGTCTCCTTACATCTACACCATTGAACCCAACCAGGCCTCGACCGATCCTACCATTACGATTGCCGGCACTCCTTTGACGCAGTTCAGCAGCGAGCCGGGTGTGCCGTCAGCGGAGCAGAGCTACACGGTCTCCGGCAGCAACTTGACGGATGACATCACCATCACCGCGCCATCTGATTTTGAAATTTCACAGACCAGTGGCAGCGGATGGGCTTCCTCCCTGACATTACTCGAGTCCGGCGGTTTGGTGGCGGCGACAACGATTTATGTGCGCTTCAATCGCGCCACAGAAGGATCTTCCAGCGGCAATATTAGTCACACCAGCACGG
The DNA here is from genome assembly GCA_964530495.1 of uncultured Anaerolineae bacterium. Classification (GTDB taxonomy): domain Bacteria; phylum Chloroflexota; class Anaerolineae; order Aggregatilineales; family Ch27; genus CAZGYW01. Next base: position 9,417 of record CAZGYW010000039.1, on the reverse strand, counting down.
ATGCTACCACACGAAACGTGGCGGTTAGTGGGACGGCAGCCACTTTGTCACCTGGTGAAGTGACGCTGGATGGGGCGGTATCCAGCGGAACGGCCGACGGTACCAACACCATCAGCGTTGGTCACACGATGGGCACAGGCACAAATCGGCTGATGCTGGTTGGTATTTCGTCGAATAGCTATAACAGTGCACAAACGATTTCTTCGGTCATCTTCAACGACGGCACGACCGATTATCCTCTGACTGAGGTCGGTCACATAGAGAATGAGGCAGGCCGTCTGGCCGCGATTTACAGTCTGCTTGACCCACCGAGTGGAGCTACCGGTACGGTAACGGTTACTTACTCAGGGAATGTCAACTACGGTATTGTGGTTGGCGTTGCCAACTTCGCTGGCGTCGATCAATCAGACCCACTTGACGATTTTACAAGTGCGGTAGGTACCGAGGCCGATGCCATCAGCGTGGATGTTCCTACCGACCCGAACGATGTCGTGTTCGACACGATCTTTATGGGTGCGGCAACGATTCCGTCGCTTGCAGCGGATGAGAGCCAAACCGAGCTGTGGGATGCGACCATAGACCGTGCCGGTGGTGCGGCCAGCATAGAGGAGGCAACCACCACCCCGACCCAAATGAGCTGGACGGCGTCGGGAGGTGCTACCGCTTACTACTGGGCCATCGGCGCTGTGCCCATCAACCCGGCGCCGGTGGGGACGACGTATGATTTGACGATGGCGGTGGATCCGGTGGGGAGTGGAACGACCGCCCCAACGATGGGCGTGCACACCTATGCCGAGAATGTGGTGGTGAGTCTCAGCGCTACCCCGAACACCGGCTACGTATTTGACAGTTGGACGGGCGATGCGGACTGCGCCGACGGTTCGGTGACGATGGATGCCGACAAGACTTGTACCGCCACCTTTGTGGAAGCGCCGCCCACCGGTGAAGTGACCCTGGATGGGGTGGCATCGAGCAACACCGGCGACGATGTGAGCAGCATCACCATCAACCACACGACCGGCACTGGTGAGAACCGCTTGCTATTGGTAGGTGTGTCGTGGAACTGCGGTACGACAGATCGAACCATCTCCTCAGTCACCTTCACGCCTGATGGTGGCAGTGCCATAGCCTTGGATGAGGTCATCACCCAACGGGGTGAAAACTCATCATCAGACCCGCGTTATTCAGCAATCTACAGCCTACTTAACCCACCAAGTGGGGTTTCTGGAACAGTGACGGTCAACTTCAGTGGCTCCGTGAGTAATGGCATTGTGGCTGGTGTGGCCAACTTTGCTGGCGTTGATCAGACGACGCCCCTGGGGACCCCTGATGGAGCTTCTGAAACGAGCGGCTCATCCCCAACACTGACCTTGACGGGACTGAGTGGAGATGAGTTGGTATTCGATAACGTCTTCCAGGGTGCATCAGACGAAACCCAAACTCTGACGGCCGGCGTTAACCAAACACAACTGTGGAACGCCTGGATAGCCAATGTGCGAGCCGCTGCCAGCGTGAAGCAGGCCACCGGGAACTCGGTCACGATGAGCTGGACGGCGGCGAGTTCGGGGGTCTGGGTCATTGCTGCTGTGCCCATCAACCCGGCGCCGGTGGGGACGACGTATGATTTGACGATGGCGAGTGACGGGAATGGGGCAACCAGCCCAACGGTGGGCGTGCACACCTATGCCGAGAATGTGGTGGTGAGCCTCAGCGCTAACCCGAACACCGGCTACGTATTTGACAGTTGGACAGGCGATGCGGACTGCGCCGACGGTTCGGTGACGATGGATGCCGACAAGACTTGTACCGCCACCTTTGTGGAAGCGCCGCCGACCGGTGAAGTGACCCTGGACGGGGCGGTATCGAGCAACACAGCAGCCAGTGGCAGCAGCCTCAGCTTTGCCCACACCACGGGCACAGGAACGAACCGTTTGCTATTGGTAGGGGCGTCCTGGAACTGCGGCTCGACTAATCGAACCATCTCCTCGGTCACGTTCACACCTGAGGGTGGCAGTGCCATAGCCCTGGCTCAAGTCATCACCCAGTTGGGCTACAACACATCCAACCCCCGCTATTCAGCGATTTACAGCTTGCTTGCCCCACCGAGTGGACAGGCGGGCACAGTGACGATTACCTTCTCCGGTTCCGTATCCAATGGCATCATGGCCGGAGCGGCCAACTTTGCCGGGGTGGATCAGACTACTCCCCTGGGGACACCGGCTGGCGCCAATGACAACAGCACCACGCCAAGTGTAGAATTGACTGGGCTGAACGGCGATGAGCTTGTCTTCGATCATGTTTTCCTGGGCGCCAGTTCTACTTCTTACACACTGGCTGTTGGCTCAGAACAGACGGAGCTATGGAATCCCGCTTACGTGGCTAACTTGCGGGCTGCAGCCAGCACGGAACAGGCCACAGGCGGTTCGGTGACGATGAGTTGGACCGCGTCTACCGGGAACTATTGGGCGATTGCGGCCGTGCCGATCAACCCGGCACCCACCACTCCGATATGTTACGCCCTGGTCTTGAGCCATACAGGACAAGGTACTGATCCGGTAGCCTCTCCAGCCAACTCGACCGGCTGTCCGGCTGGTGAGTATGTGGAAGGCGAGAGCATTTCCCTTAGCGACGCTGTGCCAGACACTGGTTGGCAGATCAGCGGTTGGACCGGCACGATCGACGACAGCAGTACGGCCAGTACCAATGCGGTCACCATGCTGGCTAATATGCATGCAGTCAGTGTTGTCTATACCGAAATCTCACCGATCTGCTACGCCCTGACCTTGAATCATACCGGCAATGGAACTGATCCGGTGGCCTCTCCAGCCAACTCGACCGGCTGTCCGGCTGGTGAGTATGTGGAGGGTGAGAGCATTTCTCTTAGCGACGCTGTGCCTGACATGGATTGGCAGATCAGTAGTTGGACGGGCACTGCAAATGATAGCAGCACGGCAGATACCAACTCGCTGACCATGCCCGCCAGCGCTCACACTGCCAGTGTCAACTATACCCCACTCGTACCCATCTGTGTCACGTCCAGGATCAGCGCATCCAGCGATGATGCCGAAGAGCGCAGCGACAATGGGGCCGTGGACCTTGATGGGGATACGTCTACCCATTCTCTCCAGATGTACAGGGCCTACGGCGGAAGCTCGACAGTTCGTAACTGGTGGGGTCTGCGTTTCCTGAACGTCAACGTACCTCAAGGCGCTACCATTACCAGCGCAACCGTCACGTTCCGTGCCAACGCCGACAGCGAAACCACTGCATCTGGCATGACGTTGTGGGGTCAACTTGTCACCAATCCTGCCGCTTTTGCCAGCAGCACCAACAATATCACCAGCCGCGCCAGAACTACCGCCATGGCAACCTGGGTCGTGCCGCAATGGACAAGCGGCTCGGACTATGCAACGCCCTCGCTGGTGGCGATCGTTCAGGAGGTCGTGGATCAACCGGGTTGGGTGGCCAATAACGCTATGGTCATCATCGGCCAGACCACGGAGGCTCAGAACCGGCGTGCAATCTCGTACGATGGCACGGACGGTGAGACGCTGGCTCCTCTCCTGGAGATATGCTACACTCAGGGGCCGCCGCTCCCCACTATTACCCTGGCGGGCATCCCGTTAAGCGACTTTCACACTTCGCCTGGTACGCCCTCTGCCGCCCAGACCTACACCGTCTCCGGCAGCAACCTGACGGCGGACATCGCCATCACCGCGCCCGATGGGTTCGAGCTTTCACTTAATGGCAGCGACTGGGACGCTTCCTTGAATCTGCCCCAGTCCGGCGGTTTGGTGGAAGCGACAACCGTTTACGTGCGGCTGTACAGCGCGACGGAAGGCAGCTACAGCGGCGACATCGCGCACACCAGCGCCGGGGCAACTACCCAGAACGTGGCGGTCAGTGGAACGGCCTCTTATATGGCTACCGTGACCTTCCAATATGGCGTCTCGGGCTACACTGGGACGGTAGATACCTTCATCCGGGGAACAACCGCAGGGGATACGAATTACAGCACCGAAGACGGTCTGGAGTGGGATGAGAACAGCGGCACGACCACCGATGAAGTCACACTAATCCGTTTTTCAGAACTCTTCATCTCCGAGGGCGGACCAATTCCGGACGGGGCCACGATCATCGAAGCCACTCTGACTTACATGACCACCGATCTCAGCGGTTCTTCCACTGCCGAAGGCGATCCTGCCAATGTCTATGAGAGCTTGGTGGACTGGGATGGCACCACCGTCACGTATAACAACTTTGGCGGAGATGCGGGCGTCCAAACGGATGAATACAATTCTACCCTGATTGCTACGGCGCTTGCCGAAGAAGTCAGCACGGCCTACAGCATTGATGTGACCACCAGCCTGCAGCGTTGGTCGAACGGTACAGCAAACTATGGTTGGATATTCCTGCCTACTGACGACGATGGTGTTACTATCTATTCAAGCGATTACGCAACAGCAGCCTCTCGTCCGCTTTTGAGTGTTACCTATGACGCAAGTTCGCAGACGCATTACACGTTGAGCGCGGACAACGATGGCAATGGCACCGTCACCCTCAGTCCGACGGGCGGCGTCTACGTCGAAAACACAACCGTCATCCTAACCCCAATCGCCAATTCTGGCTTTGCCTTCAGCCATTGGAGTGGTGCTGACGCCAGCGATGTGATCGACAACGGCAATGGCACCTGGTCCATTTTGATGGACGGCGATAAATCCATCACAGCCAACTTTCAAGTCTCATTGTGTACGGATGTAACCCTGGATGCAACCGATGATACATGGCTTAGGAATTCTCAAGCAACGTACAATTACGGTGCTTCCACGCAACTTCAGGCCAATGGCGGTTCATATCCCCAAGTAACGCTGATCAGGTGGGATCTGACTGTTTTGCCCTCCGACGCAACAATTACGGCCGCTAGCCTTACCCTGCAAGTTCCAAGCGGCGGCGATACTACCCAGCAATTCTATCTGTATGATCTGCTGCGAGCGTGGGTTGAGGGGACAAACGACGGCGCCGCGGGCACGGGCGCATCGTGGACTTACTATGGTGCTGGCGTTAATGAGTGGGCTACCGCTGGCGCACAGGGCGCTACAGATCGAAACAACACAAACCTGTGGACGGCATCCACAAGCAGCTTTGCTTCCACCGGCAGCAAAACGGTTGATTTGAATGCGAGTGGTATTGCCGTCTTGCAGAGTTGGTACAATACACCCACCAATAACAATGGTTTCACCATTCAAAATTCAGGTTCAACATCCGACTATTTGTACACGAGCTCGTCGGAAACGACAACGCCGCCCAGACTCAATCTCACCTATTGCGTTGCGCCAACTGGCCCCACCATCAACACCAGCGGGACGTTGAACGCCTTCTCCACCACGCCAGGCCTGCCTTCCGACGCGCAGACCTATACTGTCTCCGGCAGCAACCTGGAGGCGGACATCACCATCACCGCGCCCGATGGGTTCGAGATTTCACTTAATGGCAGCGACTGGAACGCTTCCTTGAATCTGCCCCAGTCCGGCGGCGCGGTGGCAGCTACAACCATCTACGTGCGCCTGACCGGCGCCGAAGGGACGTTCAGCGGGAACATCGCCCACACCAGCACCAACGCAGCCACCAAGAACATAATTGTCAGCGGCACGGCGGGTTGGTGCGTGACGGTCAGCTTTCAGCAGGGCGCCGAGGGCTACGCCGGTGCGCGCGATACCTACGTCCGGCAGAATGACCCCACCTACAACTATGGCGTGACGACGGCCCTGACCGTTGACAGCGATGAACCCTACAGCAGTGACGGCTATGATGCATCGGCGCTGTTGTACTGGGACATCTCCTCCATCCCCGCTGGCAGCACCATCGAGTCGGCTCTTATCACCGTCTATGTGGAGGACGCCACCGACAGTGCCACGCCCGGTTACGATCTGTACGAAATGACCCAGGCCTGGACCGAAGGCACAGGCGACGGCTCGTTCACCGGCGACGGCGCGACATGGAACACTTACGACGGCGTCAACGCCTGGCCCGGCAGCGCCGGCGGCGCCGGAGACCGCGGCGGCACCGCACTTGCCAATTTCGCCGCTACCGAGACCGGTTCCTACCAGGTTGCTCTAAACGATACCGGCGAAACTGTGCTTGAGAACTGGATCAACACGCCCGCCAATAACCTGGGCTTTATGATTCATGCCGGTACCGAAGACAACGGCCTGGACTTTACCTCCAAGGAAGGCAACACGCCCGCCGACCGGCCCAAACTCACCGTCACCTACTGTTTGGCCCCAACCACGCCCTACATCGCGGTCTCGGGAACGCTCAACCCTTTCACCAGCACGATCGGCGTGCTTTCGGCCGAGCAGACCTACACGGTTTTTGGCCTCAACCTGACCGGCGACATTGTCATCAATGCGCCCGCTGATTTTCAGGTCTCCACCACGAGCGGGAGCTTCTCCGGGGCCACTGTGAGCCTCACCCCAGACGGCGAGGGGACCGTAGCCGCTACAACCATCTATGTGCGCTTTTTCCGCGCTTCGAGCGGCGTCTCCGGCGGCAACATCACCCATGCCAGCCCGGATGCGGCGACGCGGAACATCGCGGTCAGCGGGACGGCCACCAGCGCCCCACCGGCGGTTTCTCTGGGGCAGCCTGTGGATGACGCTACCGGTGTCCCCATACCTCCGACTCTGCAAGTCACGGTCACAGACCCGGAAGAGGATACGATGAGCGTGTCCTTCTATGGCCGTCCGGTTGGCACAGGCGGTGGTGAGGACTTTACAATCTTTGTCTACCCCGACACACAGAGCCATGTCAGCAGCGAGTCGGGAGCCTTGATTTTCAACGCAATGTCGAATTATGTGGTTGCCCATCAAGTCGATTTCAACGTTGCTTTTGCCACGCACGTGGGCGATATTGTCAACACGGCTAACACTACCGCAGAGTGGGTCAGGGCAGATGCGGCTATGGATATTCTGGATCCGGCGGGTATTCCCTACAGTGTCGGCCCCGGCAATCACGACGACGGTGGCTATACCGGTGGGACTACCTATTACCCGGATTATTTCGGAACCTCCCGCTTCTCTGGCAAGCCCTGGTACGGCGGCGCTTATGACACCAATAACTTTAACAACTATTCGCTATTTAGCGCCTCCGGTATGGACTTTATCGTCATCAACCTGCAATACAATTCCACCTCAACCCATCACGATTGGGCGGATGCCCTCCTGAAAGCCTATCCGGACCGGCGCGGCATTGTTGCCCAGCACAATATTCTCAATGTAGACAATTCCTGGCAATCCACAGCATCCCAGAATCTCTATAATGCCCTGCAGGACAATCCCAATCTCTTCCTGATGCTGTGCGGGCATATGCACAGCGGCAGCGATGGTTCAGCGTATCGTCTGGAAACAAGAAGCGGCATGGACCCCGTGCACATCCTGCTCACGGATTACCAGGACTATAACAGCAGCGGCAACACCGGCTACATGCGCATTCTCACCTTCAAACCTGCGACTGACGAGATTTATGCGCAAATCTATTCGCCGTATGTAGACGCCTATCTCACCAGCGCAAGCAATTACGAACAATTCACGATGACCTACGATATGGATGGCAGTGCGCCATTTGAACTGATCGGCATGGTCGATGACATCGCCAGCGGGACGAATGCGTTCATCACTTGGCCCGGCCTCGCCGAAGACACCGAGTACGAGTGGTACGCAACTGTTTCCGATGGCGGTTCAACGACAACCAGCCTGACCTGGTCGTTCACGACCGGAGACACCTCGCCTTGCTACACGCTGGACACTCTGGTCGATCCGCTGGACGGCGGCACGATCAATGCAACCCCCGCGCCAAACTGCAACGGCGGCACACAGTATACTCAGGACACAATTGTGCAGTTGAGCGACATAGCCAACGCCGGCTATAGCTTTGCCAGTTGGAGCGGCGTTTGCACCGGCAGCGGCACGTGTTCTGTCACGATGGATGCGGACAAGACCGTCACTGCCACATTCACGCCCTACATCTATACTGTAAGCTTTGAGGCAAACGGCGGCGATACGCCTAACCCGGTCTCCACAGAAGTGACGTTCGGCGCGACCTACGGCCCTCTGGCCTCCACCATGCGCATAGGCTATGCTTTCGCCGGATGGTTCACCGAAGCCTCAGGCGGAACCGAGGTCACGACTGATACCATCGTGAATACGGCGAACAACCACACCTTATACGCGCACTGGACGGCCAACGAGTACACTGTGACCTTCAACGCCAACGGTGGGAATGAACCTGACCCAGTCTCAAAAGAAGTGACGTTCGGCGCAGCCTACGGAACGCTGGCTGCCACCAGCCGCACCGGCTATACCTTTGACGGCTGGTTCACCGCAGAAAGCGGTGGAACCGAGGTCACCACCGCCACTGTCGTGAACACGGCGGCAAATCACACCCTGTATGCCCACTGGACGGCACTGTCTGACCACACCGTGACCTTTGACGCCAACAACGGAACCGGTACGATGGCCCCGCAGACGGCCAACATCCCCACCGCGCTGAACGCCAATACGTTCACCCGTACCGGATACACCTTTGCCGGCTGGAACACCGCGGCCAACGGATCGGGCACGGCCTACGCCAACGGCGCGACCTACGCCTTTGACGCGGACATTACGCTGTACGCACAGTGGTCGCTCAACACCTACACCGTGACCTTTGACGCCAACGGTGGCAGCGCGCCCGTCCCAACCTCCAAAGTGGTGACCTTTGGCGCGGAATACGGCGCGCTAGCCTTAACCGAGCGCGCGGGCTATACCTTTGACGGCTGGTTCACCGCAGCCTCAGGCGGAACGCAAGTCTGGGCCTACACCCCCGTGGACACGGCGAACGACCACACCCTGTACGCCCACTGGACGGCGCTGCCAATGCACACCGTGACCTTCCACGCCAATGGCGGCAGCGGCATGATGGCCCCGCAGACGGCCAACGTCGCCACCGCGCTGAACGCCAACACGTTCACCCGTACCGGATACACCTTTGCCGGCTGGAACACCGCGGCCAACGGATCGGGCACGGCCTACGCCAACGGTGCGACCTATGCCTTTGACGCGGACATCACGCTGTACGCCCAGTGGACGATCAACCAGTACACCCTCACCTTCGACAGCGCGGGCGGCAGCGCGGTGGCCTCGATCACTCAGGACTATGGCAGCGCGATCACCGCGCCGGCCAATCCCACGCGGACTGGCTACACCTTTGCCGGGTGGACTCCGGCCGTTCCGGTGACCATGCCTGCCGAGAACCTGACCCTGACCGCCCAGTGGACGATCAACCAATACACCATCACCTTCAACAGCGCGGGCGGCAGCGCGGTGGCCTCGATCACCCAGGACTATGGCAGCGCGATCACCGCGCCGGCCAATCCCACGC